>JAZDOH010000094.1:0-3332 GCA_043798815.1 Candidatus Peregrinibacteria bacterium
GTCTTGCAGAAAAACTTGCAAAAGATTTTTCTTTTGTTATACTTTTATGATTTTTTAATTTCAAAAAAGAAAAATCAGAACAAAACAACCTCATTGATCTTTTCAAACTCGTCCGCACTAAAGCCCTGGGAAAATCCTGCGAATCCTACCCATAGCCCAAAAATTCAATACAAAACGGCTCATGGGTGTAGGATTCTCCCTAGGCTTTACGCTGCAGCCCGGCACAGACTTGCATGGGCTCAACCCCCTATGTTCTGTTACTTGTTTTATATAAAAACCAAAACAAACGTAACGCCAAAGAGCACGTCTTGGAAGGACGAAAACAAAAACCAAAGTACAGCTTAGGACTATCCCGGCCTAGTCACCCGGAATTGTCCCGCCCTGAGGTTGCCCTGGCATGTTGTAAATATGCCGCACGGGCAACCGCTACTCAGGGCCCGGCAAAAGGCCTTCGCCCGCCCGACTCAGTCGGGTCGGACCGGAGGCTTTTTGTTATGCCGCGCGAACGGTCATATTGCCGTCAGGAATTTTTTAATCCTCGCCAGCCCTTCCCTGATCGTCTCTTCAGTCGAAACATACGAAAACCGCACGAAATCGTCGCCAAAAAGCCCAAAAACAGTGCCAGGCAGTATGAGAACATTGGCTTCTTTCATAATCCGGCCGCAAAGTTCCGCCACGGTGATGCCCAGCTTGTCCATGACCTGACGCACGTTCACCATAAGGTAAAAGGCGCCTTTGGGACTGTGGCAGCGCATGCCCGGAATGCCGTTCACCAATTCCACCATAAGGTCGCGCCTTTTTTTATACTCTTTCAGCATTTTTTTCACCTCGTCCTGCGGACCCGTAAGCGCTTCCAGCGCGGCGTATTGGGAAATAGTATTGGTGCAGGAAATGTCATTGCAGGCGAGTTGCTCCAGGTATTCGGCCATCTTGCGGTTTTTGGTCACTCCCCAGCCGATGCGGTAGCCCGTCATGGCGTAGGTTTTGGAGCAGCCGTTAAGCACCACCGTCCTTTCCGCCATACCAGGCATCCCGGCGATGGAAACATGTTCGCCATCATGCACCATTTCGTTGTAAATTTCGTCGGAAAGCACCCAGAGGTCGTGTTTTTTGGCTATTCCGGCGATTTGCTCAATCAGTTTCCCTGGGTAAACGCCGCCCGTGGGGTTTTGGGGCGAATTCACGATGACCAGTTTCGTCTTCGGAGTGATTTTTTTCTCCAATTCATCCGCGCTGAAGTTGAAATCGTTTTCCTCTTTTAACCGGATGGGCACCACCTTGCCCCCCAAATATTCCGTCACCGAACCGTAAATCGGGTAGGCGGGATTGGGGATAATCACTTCATCGCCTTCGTCAATCAGCGCGTTGATCATGTAGAACATGACGGGTTTGCCGCCGGCGGCAACCACCACATCCTCCGGCTGAAAATCTACGCCAGTGTATTTGCCCGTTGATTTGGCGATGGCTTCCCGCAAAACCTGGACGCCCGGAGTGGCCGTGTAATGCGTCTGGTTTTCCCTGATCGCCCTGATGGCGGCCTCGTTGATGTTTTTCGGGGTATCAAAACCCGGTTCGCCGATTTGCAGGTAAACCAAGTGTTTGCCTTGCGGCTTCAGGACTTCCCGCTCAAACTTTTTGGCCTTGCCGATCACGGCAAAGGCGTTTTCAGTGCCCAGATAAGGCATGCGTTTGGAAAAGGGTTTCATAGGCTTAAATTACTTTTTCCTTGCAATGGCTTTTAACGCCTTTTCGAAAATTTGCTTTGAAGTGATCCCGTATTTTTCCATTAATTCCCTCGGCTGGCCCGATTCGCCAAAGGTATCGTTGATGCCCACCATTTCCATGGGGATCGGGAAATTCTGTGCCAAAACCTCTGCGACCGCGCCGCCCATGCCGCCGGCCAGCTGGTGCTCTTCGGCGGTGACGGCGCAACCTGTTTTTTTGGCCGTGGCGATGAGCGCCTCCTTATCAATCGGCTTGATGGTGTGGAGGTTAATAACTTCCGCCGAAATCCCTTTTTTCGTAAGCTCATCCGCCGCGTCCAATGCTTCAGCCACCATTGGCCCGCAGGCGATAATCGAAACATCCTTGCCTTCCAACATCGTGATCGCCTTTCCTATTGTAAAGGGGGTGTCCGGCGTTGTCACAACGGGCGTCTTTTCGCGTCCGAAACGTATGTAAACCGGGCCATCGATTTCAACAGAAGCGCGAACGGCCTTTTTGATTTCATGATAGTCCGCGGGCACGATCACAGTCATTCCGGGGAGCACGCGCATGATGGTGATTTCCTCAAGAGCCTGGTGAGTTGCTCCGTCCGGCCCCACCGAAATGCCGCCATGGGCGCCGCCGAACTTCACGTTCAGATTGCCGTAACAAATGCTTGTCCGTATCTGCTCCCAGGCGCGGCCGGAAACGAAAACGCCGTAAGTAGTCACAAAAGGAATTAGTCCGGTGAGCGAAAGGCCGCCGGCCACATTCACCATGTTCTGCTCGGCAATGCCCATGTCGAAAAACCGCTTCGGGAATTTTTCCTTGAATTGGCAGGTAAGCGTGGATTTGGCCAGGTCCGCGTCAAGCACGACGATCCTGGGGTCCTTTTCACCCAGCTCAATCAGGGTATCCGCCCAGCCCTGCCGCGAAAGAAGCATTTCCCGCGTCATAGGATTATTTTATGGAATTAATTTTTGCTTCCTGTTCGTCCAATTCTTTTGCGGCTAGCGCCAATTCATCCTTGTTCGGCGCCTTGCCGTGCCATCCAGCCTGGTTTTCCATGAAGGAAATCCCTTTGCCCTTCACCGTGTCGCAAATGATCACGGTCGGCCTGCCCTTTAATGTCAGCGCCTTGGCGATTGCCTTATGGATCTTATCAAAATCATGGCCATCCTTCACTTCAATCACATGCCAGTTGAAACTCCTGAACTTTTCATCCAATGGGTGCACGCCCATCACGTCCTCCACATAGCCGTCGATCTGGAGCTTGTTGTAATCAACCAATACGCACAGATTATCCAACCGGTAATGCGCGGCTGCCATAATGGCTTCCCAGCTTTGGCCTTCCTGCAGATCGCCTTCGCTCGATAAGCCGTAAACGCGGTTCGGTTTGCCCTGGGTTTTTAATCCGAGCGCGACGCCCGTGGCAATGGAAAGATTTTGCCCCAGCGAACCGCCGGACATTTCAATCCCTTTCGGGTAAAAACGGTAGGGGTGCCCTTGCAACTCCGAGCCCAATTTCCGGAAAGTCATCAGTTTGGCCGGATCAAAATACCCAACGCGCGCCAATATTGAATAAATAGCGGGCGTGATGTGGCATTTGCAGAAAATCATCCTGTCGC
>JAZDOH010000095.1:0-8739 GCA_043798815.1 Candidatus Peregrinibacteria bacterium
TTTTCGGGAGGGGCATCCCGAACAATCAATGCCCACCACGGGATTTCCCGCAACGTCCACCAAAGAAAGTGTAAAGGGGGTGGAATCTTTCCCATCGGCTATCGCGGAATTGGTGAGTGGCAATAGCACTTTGGATTTTTCTATACCGTCTTCATCACCGTCTTCATCGGTGATCACGGGATCTCCGGCGCGGACATAAAAGGTGAGGGGAGTGGGGTTGCCGATTTTATAGCTCAATCCCGCACCATTGAAAATTTCTCCCGTCAAATTGTATTTGCAATACCCCAACGTTGTGTTTTGGATGAGGCCGATAGAAGGGATGGTGATGGAAATGGATTGGCCGCTGGTTTGAAAGCCCACTTCAAGTGGTTCATGACAATTCAGGAAATCCGGGCTGGAATCACGAATAACTTCAAAGTGTGAATCTTTACTACGAATGTTTGATTCGAGGTCTTTGGCTATAACTGGCCATTCGACGGCTCCAAGTGGGTGAGTGTTTTTGATCCACACATTATTCTCAATAAAGAATTCCGGAGGCGTCGCATCGGGCACCCATGTGGTATAAGCTCCAAAAACAAGCGAGTCTCCGCTTTCATCGCCCCACTTAATCCATCCCAAATGCTCGCTCCACGAAAAACCATGAAGCGGCCGCCCTAAAGTAACGTCGTCATTCGGATCTTCCGGATCCTGTTCGTCGATCACAACCGCTTCAGACTTGTCTAAATAAACCCCCCAATTCTCCGCATTTTGATCCGCAAAATTTATGATCCCTCCCGTCTCGTTTGAAGCAAGTTTGATCCAACCGGCATTCTCGCTCCACGCGTATCCGGAAAACCCTCCCGTGAAATTGACGCGGGCAAAAGATGCCTCAGGAAAATCCGCTGGGACCGGAAGAGCATTTTGGATTTGTTTTCCATCCAGAATGATCCATCCGACGGCATCGCTCCATAAAAATCCGGTCAAAAAGCATCCGTCCGCATCGCAGCTGCTCTCTTCTCCCAAATCATGAATTTGGGCTGTCCAATCCGATAAGCCCGGCGTTGGGAGTGGTGGCGTTAGCGCCTTGGATCCCGCGGGAGAAATGTAATAATCACGCTGAGAACCGGCATAGTTTGGCGGCCGTATGGCAGTCGTGTAGTCCAAATGTATGAGCCCCGCGTTCTTTCCGTAAACCGTTCCGGTGATATCCGTGCTCGCCTGAGAAGCGGGAACCATGGTGATGAAAAGTAAGAGACCGCCGATGATTAAAAGAGGGCGTTTCACATTCATGGAGCGGCGGAATAAGTTAGGCAGTTTCGGCGCAAGTCATCGCTCAGGATTTTTTGGCAAAGAGCGGGATCGTGCTTCGCGATGGCTTGTGTCAGATAAAACCGATTGATGTGTCCCGTTTGCACCGTCAGACATTCATTTCGCCTGGCGACGTTAGAAACCTGATTGCAGTAATTCAGATCGCGCTTTTCCAGGGCTAATTTATAATTCACTTCATCCTGGCATTCGGTTCGGGATGTCTCCTGCAACAGGTCGCATCGGCTGGAGACCGTTTCAAGCGCTTGCGCTTGCCGGACGATTTGATTTTGCGAAAGGGCGATCACCCGCTGATTTTGTTCAATGGTGGCTTGGCAACGTTCCTGCAAAGAAGATGACGTGATTTTGTTGCAATGGTTTTTGTCTAAAAATTCAACGCCGGAGGAGTAATAAATTTGATTGAGGCATTGAGTTTTCGCCGTGGCATCTTTGATGGCTTCGCAACCGGAAAGACTTCGGTTTTGACCCGCAAGCAGGGATTGCAAACGATCGAGACAGTTTTGTTTTAAGGAAAGGTCCTGGATCTTTTCACAAAACGCGGAATTCAATTCTTCCATGGCGCTTCGGGAGTAGATTTGGTCTTTGCATTGAGTCGCTTGAACCGGATCGCTCAAGACGTCGCAGAGGGTTTCGTCATTTCCTTTCAATGCCATGCTGAGGTTCAGCTGATCTTTGCAGGTTTGGCGCTTGGTTTCGTCAAACAACGCTTCACAATCTTCCAGTTTTCCCGTAGTCCAGGCTTTGTGAAGGGTGGATTGATCCTGCGCCGCTTTTTGTTTTTCCGTGAGCTCTTGAGTGGCAAAAGGTTTGCCGGGTTTTAAATTTTCCTCCTGCGTTGGCTGAGGTTTGCCGAATAGTCCTCCTTCTTTTTGTTGCTGCCAACCGTAAAGCAAACCGAAAATCCCTAAAATAAGGACGACGAACAAAATCCAGCTTTTAATGCCTCCTTTCTTTAAAACCGTTTTTTGTTTTGGCCTTTTGAGTTTTGCGTTCATTTCCATTCAATCCTATCAAATTGGATAAAAAGAGGAAGTTAAAAATTGAAAATCATCAAACAATAAAGTCCGTATCCAAATAGGAACAAAAAAATGGATCCCAACGCGTTTTGACGGAAAGAGCGTGTTTTGATTCGCAGCAGCCAATGGGTCACCAGCAATCCCAGGGCGATGTTTAGGAGTAAGGGGGAACGGAGCGTGCGGGTAACGAACGTTGCTGGAAGCCCCACGTTTTTCTCCAGCGAAAAATCCACCAAAAAGAAGTAGGCCAAATAAAAAAACAAAAGCCAACTCGTAAAACTGTCGGCTTCCATGAAGAAGAGTCCAAAATCTTTTCCAGGTTTTTTTGTTTTCCCTGGTGTTTTGGGAACGCTAGAAAGAGAAGGGGTTGGTGATTCAAGGTTCTGTCGCCATTCCTTCCAAGCTTCGATCAATTCGTATTTTCTTGTTTTTTTGGCTACTTCGTTTGGGGTGCGCCAATAGGCCAGTAAACACATTCCTATCTTTTTTAACCCCGAAGGCGTCACTTCTTCTTTTGCTGCGGTCACGGAATGTTTTTTTGCTACAGGAAAATACAATTTGATCTTATTCCACAGAGGAGAGTGGGTTTTTGTTTTGGGATCGATTTTTTTCCCGATAAATCCCAGTCTTTTTTTGAGCTCATCAAAAATTCCTTTTAAATTTTTAACCCCCAAGGCTTTTTTATAATGTTTCAGCTCATCTTCTAATACGGCGGTGTTTTGCAGTTGGGCGAGGGTTTGTTGAAATCCAGCGCCATGTCGGTCGGTTTCCGTGCCCTGATCCGGTCGACGGATCAATTCCAGAAGGGTGTTGGACACTTCCGCGATGTGTTTGACGTTGTTGCTGGTGCGGATGCGCTGGAGATCACCCAACCGGCTTTCAATTTCACGCAGGCGGGCGGCACTGAACAGCGCCTGATGCTTGCTCAACACTTCTTTTCCGCTTTTGATGATCCCGTCAATTTCTTTTAAAAGCTCAGGGTTCAAAGGCTCTTCTTCCAATTCCAATTCTCCGGCCGGGCGAGGGGAGGGGAGGGCGATGCCTTCCGCATTGAGTTTTTGTTCCAGCGTTTTTATTTGAGTCAGCGCCGCCTGCCGTTCGATTGCACTGGCCTTTTCCGGGTACAATTCTTTGACCAAAAACCCATATTCGGTGACCAGGCGTCTGAAAGCGGCGTAGGGTTCTGGGGCATCGATGGTGCCTTCGATGGGTTTTCCCTGGGGATCCGTTGCGGAAAAGACAAACACTTTAGCCCCCACGGTTCCCGCCGTTGCCTCTCTTGGTTTGTTCAGCTCCTGATATTGAGTTTCCGGAATTTCCTGCAAGCCGATGATGGCGAACCCCATTTTATGGAGTTCTCCTTTTGCGAGCGCTGCCGAATCAGCGGTGAGCGCGCCTTCGACCTTTTGATTGTTCTGGCTGAGTGCGGTATATTTGAATCTCATTCTTTTCTTTATTTTTGTTGGAAACAGTTTAACACAAAAGCCATGTTGTACGCGAATGTTGTTTTGTGCCGCAAGGCCGGGGAATTTGACTCCCCCTTGAGCTATGAAGTTCCCGTCGCCCTGGAAAACTCCTTAAAGGTGGGTCATTTCGTCCGCATGCCGTTCCGTTCTCAGGTGGCGCAGGGGATTGTGGTTGCCCTTTTTTCCGATCTTCCCGCTGGTATGGAATCCTCCAAAATCAAATCGCTCCAAGAGGTGCTTCCGGAGCCCGCCTTTACCCCCGCTCAAATCCAGTTTGCCGTTTCTTTGACCCATTATTACCACGCCTCCCTCACCAAAGTGCTGGGAATGATGACGCCCAAGGCGATTTGGGAAGGGCGTTTTAAAATTCCTGAAGCAAAGATCATTCATCCGATATCCGCGGAAATTCCGGAACGAATCTTAACTTCGGGACAAACCGATGCTTTAAGGCAAATCGAACAGTCAAAAAAACCTGTTTTACTCCATGGGGTCACCGGATCCGGCAAAACGGAGCTTTATTTGCGGATGATTTTAAAAACCAGCGCAGAAGGGAAACAGGCGTTATTGCTCATTCCGGAAATTGCGCTGACGCCGCAAACCGTCGATTACTTCAAGGCGTATTTGGGGGATGCGATCGAGGTTTTCCATTCCCGGCTTACCGAAAAACAACGGATCGCCGGTTGGTGGCGGGTGCGGCGGGGGGAAGTCCGTCTTGTGATTGGTTCCCGTTCGGCGATTTTTGCCCCCTTTTTGGATTTGGGTCTGATCGTAATTGACGAGGAGCATGAATGGACGTACAAACAGGAATCCGCTCCGTATTACGAAACCCATTGGGCGGCGGAAAAACTGCGTGAGCTTTATGGCGCCAAACTCCTTTTGGGCAGCGCCACCCCCCGATTGGAAAGTTACGCAAAAACCCGGACGGGAGAATATGAATTGGTAATGTTGCCGGAACGGATTCATCAACCTAATTTGCCCAAAATCACCGTCGTGGATTTACGCGAAGAATTCCAAAAAAAGAATTTCGGTGTTTTTTCATTGCTGCTCCAGCGCAAAATGGCCGAGCGGCTCCAAAACCGTGAACAGATCATTTTGTTCGTGAATCAACGCGGAGTGGCGCGGGCGGTGGTGTGCCGGGACTGCGGGCATCGCGAACAATGCCCCCGCTGTGATATCAGCCTCAAGTACCATCGCGGGGTTCGTCGGGAATTGCAGGATCGGCTGATGTGCCATTATTGCGGCTTCCTCAAAGCTCCGCCTGTGGTTTGCCCTTCTTGCCAGTCCTCTTATATTAAACATATAGGAATAGGAACAGAGCGTGTGGAGGAAGAGGTGAAAAAATTATTTTCTGCCGCCCGGACAATTCGAGCCGATCGGGATACCACGAGCGGCAAAGCAGGTTTTGAGCCGATTTACAAAGCGTTTTTAGCCCACGAATACGATGTGCTGGTCGGCACTCAAATGGTGGCCAAAGGGCTGGATTTTGAGCGCGTGAGTTTGATCGGCATCGTGCTGGCGGACATCGGCATGGGCATTCCGGATTTCCGCAGTCATGAACGTCTGTTCCAGCTCATCACTCAGGTGGCGGGGCGATGCGGACGGAGTCTGGCTCAGCCAGGTGAAGTGGTGCTGCAAACCTATCAGCCGGATCACCCCGCTGTTCTGCAGGCCGCGGCCTACGGATACAAAACGTTTGCGGACGAAGAATTGCGGCATCGCCAAAAATTCGGTTACCCTCCTTACGGCCGGCTCATCAAGTTCACGGTGGTGGGATCGGATGAACAAAAACTCCACCATCACATCCAGGCGGAAGAGGGGACACTGAACGACATTTTTACCGTGAACCATTTGCCGCTCAAAGTGATGAGCGCGCCGGCGTTGGTGAGCAAGGTCAAAGACCGCTATTACTACCACGTGCTCGTGCAGGGGCAGGAACCACAAAAACTGTTTGACCACTGGAAAGTTCCCAAGGGCTGGCGGGCGGATGTGGATCCGGTGCACACCACCTGATCAATGATCTCCACCATGTCCATGGCCTCCCCCTGAACTATGGTATTCAGATTCATCGATTCCGTGGCGAAGCGTTTTGATTTTTCTTTTGAACACTTCATCATCGGCATTTTCTCCGGTGCTGATGACGGCGTCGATGATTTCTTCTATCCGTTCAAAAACCTGATAAAGAGTTTTGATGTTGCGCCATGAGGTCGCTTGGGCGGGGTAATGTTCTATCAAATACGTGCGAATGTCCACCGCAAGGGCGTCCGGTTCGTGGCTGGATCGGTATTGGTTTCCCATTAAATCGGGACCGAACAATACCGGATCAAATTGCCTAAGGAAGTCCTGCATTTTTTTCATGTGCTGATGAACCTGCCAATTTCCATGGTGAGTTAACTCTCCTTCACGCGCGTGGGAATTGGCAATGGAGGGTTTCATGCGAGTGAAACTGGCCATGTTCGGCTGGTTTGGACATACGTTGTTTAAAACGCTGTCCATCATGGCGAAGTTTCCCAGCATGCGTTTAAAGTGCTTGCGGTAATCAATGGAGTCCGGAGCGCGGGCGCTTTCCTCCATGGTCATCAGCAGTCCTACAATTCCGTTTTCAATAGCCGTATCTTTTACTTCTTCATTCCCCGATCGGCCCTGGAGCCAGCGTTTGACGGTGGAGGCTTCCCCTTCCGCGATGATGGTGCGGCACCAGTCGTGATCCCAGCCGCGTTCGGATACGGATTTACGCACGCGCTGGACATACATTTCATCATGCATCACTTGGTTCACGTAAAAGTTTTTGAAGTCCCACCCCACTGTGCCCGATTCGTAATCGTGCCTGAAATATTTCATCGCGTAATTCCTATAATCTTGCTGGGTCAGCGGCGGTTTCATGTGATAAATCCACTGAGTTCCTGGCCAGGTGTTCAACAATTTATCTATCACCATGCCACGGTCTGACCTTAAAATTCCTTCTGCCTGGCCGACGATCAGGTAAAACATGACGGCTTCTGCGTTTGACTTTCCTTTTTCGATCGCGTATATGAGCGCCTCTTCGTATTCTTCGGGGGATACGCGCGAATGATGCGGATTTTCGCGATGTTTTTTCAATAATTGCTCCATTTTCAGCGTGAGCTGGTCCTGGATTGCATCCATGATAGGTTCGAATTTCTTTTTATTTCCTTCATAGGCGTCTTCATTTTCCCGATTGAGTTTTAAAAATTCGTCAAAATCCCAAATTTTCCCCAAAGCCGTATGCAGTTTTTGCCGCATGAGAGTCGGGTTGTGCAGCATCACCTGGTCCCCCGGGGTGAAATGCACGGCGGTTTGCATTTTGTTCAGCGCTTTCCACAGCCCTTCGTGGCGCCAGTCGATACGGCCTTTTTTAGCCAGGATGCGCAGCAAAGCTTTCATTTGATGTTTACTCGGGATGGGGCTTTCCGCGATTCCGTCGATGATTTCCATGAGTTCCCACGCGTCCAGGTGTTCGTAACGCTTTTGCCATTCCTCCACGTTGTGTTCCTCGGCTTTGTAATATTGCGCTTTGCTTTCGCGAGCTAAATCCGTATTTCCGAATAACGCCATCCCAAGGCGGGCCGCGTTTTCCCCTTCTTTCCGTTCATGTTCACGCTTGAAGAATTCCACCACATCTTTTCCGGCTTTGATGATGTCAGTAATACTTAAAACGTGGGTGGATATCCAAAATCTGCTAAAAAGACTGATTTTTTGATTGGGGATGTTGGATCCCGCTTCCCCCAAGGTTATGTTGATTGTACTGGTGTCTTCTTTGAGTTGTGTCAGCATTTGCCCGATTCTTGTGCCTAAATACCCTTTTTCTTTTGCTCTCTTCATCATTTCATTCATTCTCTTGGCTTCTTCCAAATAGTTCTGCATCAGATGCAAAAGGTTGGCAACCCCCGGCGCGAAATTGACGTATTCTGAATTCCGGAGTTCTTTTAGTTCTTTTTCCCTAAAATCAATGTCGTCCTTGAATTTCTCGTAAGATCCGCCGCCTGAGGAACCGGGGGATGCCGCATGACTTTCTTCTACTTCGTCGCCTCCTCCTCTACGGCCGCCGCCCCCGTGTTCGGAACCACGGATATATTCTTCCATATGAGCATCTGGTACGGCATCTTTTCCAAGGGAAACAGCTCCCATGCCAGCCATGAGTGTGTTGAAACGGCCTAGCGGACTATCATCAAAAACCTTTGTTTCGGATTTTTCATCCGTCATGGCGTAAAGCTCGCTGGCAATGTGTTTTTCAGCCGCACCCTTTGCATTCCAGTCTTCAAGCGTGTAGGTTTTTTTGGGCGGATTCGGCTTCCAGTCCGGAGGGGTTTTGGTTGGATAAGCGGCCACGTAGGCTTCCTGAATTTCCGTCCATTTTGGATTTTCCCGGTAGATGGCGAGCTGCTTATCGCTGGCGCCCTCCGTTCGTTCAAATTCCAGATGCCTCAATTCATGCGTGAGTTCTTCACGCAGCTGGATCAGCTTTTCCGGATCCTGCATGGTTTCCTCGTCCAGGATAATTCCCCAATGCTCATTCCGTTCGTAAAACACCATGCTTCCGGTAGCGGTGTAACGGCCGTATTCAGCTTTAAAAACCCGGTGTGTCACCGTGATCACATGAGCCGCATTGCGATCCAATAAACCCTGGACTTCTATTTTGTCATCCGCATGGGCAATGGGCCCGAATGTTTTCAGGGCTGTCCGAATTTCTTCCGCGCTGATGGCGTGCTTGATTTTTCCGATGGCTTCCGTTGCCTTTTGCCCGTCGCTCAAGTTTTCCGGATGACAAGCCTGGTCGATTTTGACTCCAAATTGTTCCGCGTAAGGGCCGAATGTACGATGCAGTGTTTCCAGCCGCTCACGGATTTGCGCCAATTCGCTGACACTCATGGTTTCCAAAGCCTGCATTTCATTTCGCTCAAAAGCGTCGACCAGACCGGAAAGATTGGCCTCTTCCA
>JAZDOH010000065.1:0-4867 GCA_043798815.1 Candidatus Peregrinibacteria bacterium
GAAAAATCCAAAGTGCTATTGCCACTCACCAATTCCGCGATAGCCGATGGGAAAGATTCCACCCCCTTTACACTTTCTTTGGTGGACGTTGCGGGAAATCCCGTGGTGGGCATTGATTGTTCGGGATGCCCCTCCCGAAAAGTAACCGTTCAGGGGAGATTTGAAAATCAAATGTCTTACGACAGCATTTACCGTACAGAAAGCTACCCTGTTCAAGTGAATGAAGCTTTTGTGGATCATCTTGGGGAAACCTTAGCTCCTGTGGACGGTGTCACAGCCGTGACGGGAACATATCCGTTATCTGCCACTTCGTTTGCCCCCACATTGGGCGGAAACTCCCTCAAACTGACTCAAATAAGCGCTCACGTGCAAGACGCTGAATTGCCTCGACTTACCCAGCAGCTGCCCAAAACGGATGCCATGGACGAAACGTTTGATATCCCCACTCCTTTGCCAAGCCAATCCCTTTCTTTCCAGCCGGCTCTGATTGCCGCCAATGCTCAAATCACCACGGGGGGCATGGTGAATCAATTGATTGACGGAGCTCAGACGGAACTCTCCTTTTCCCTCATCAATCAAAGCGCTTCCGAACCTTTGGAAAACATGGATTTAGACACCATTTTTGAGTTTTATGCGGACAGCGGGACCGGAGGCGCGCTTTTGAAAACCCATGCCATTGAACCGGCTCTGGGGATCGATAGGATTTTGGGATGGTTGGACCCCATTGCCCCCATTGAAGGCGCTCACATGGAAATTGCCAACGGAGCTTTAGCTCACGGAGGGCCTTCGATTGATGGAACCAACAGTCTTTTTTCTTCGGCTTACCCCCTCAAAAAAGACTCGGAGGGCACTCCAGCTCCACTTCGAACTGATGGCAGTTATGACATCAGTGGCGTGTATGACATCCCTGAGGCCATTGAAGATGACCAGTTCGGCCAAATCGACCGGAGCGACATCATTCCCATCACTTTGGCGACAAAGGCAACCAGTGCTCCAATTCTCGTCCGCTTCACCCCGGCTTTTCAGATGATTCCAGAAGACATGAACGTTAGCGACGTTAATCTGCGCATTAACCAGCAAATCGGCTACCGGTTCGCCAACCAGCCTCAATTCACCATTTATGAACCCGCGACCCCCTTGCTTTCCGGATTAAACGTGAATAGTTCGGGAGCCAAGTTTAAGGGCATTGGCATCGGTGAAACCATTTTCGATGAAAAGCTCCAGGTGATCGGCGAACAGGGAATCAAAGGTCTAAAAGAACAAATCCGTCGAAACGTGGCAGAGCTTTCGCTCAACCGCACCCCTTGTTCCTATTCCAATAGTCCAACCGAAGGTCTGGAAGAAGATTTGACGCTCAGCACTTCAGGCTCATGCGTTAAGGTGGATGAAAAGAGCAAGACCATTGTAGCCCTGTATCAAGGTGACTCGAGTCAAACTTTGGTCTTGGGTGACGGCGGCGATACCGCTTATGTTCCTGAGGGTTATCGCTACACTCTTATTCTTAAAGGCGGGCTAAACCTCTTCATCAGGAGCAACTTGGCTTACAAAAATAGTGCGAGCAGTTTGGGCATCATTCTTTTGGGCAAAGAAGGATTAGGAGCCAATGTTTATGTGGCTCCGGAACCCACCAATTTGGTCGGCAGCCTCTTCGCCGAAGGCAGCTTACTCAGTTCCCCCGATGGAGAAACCTTGTACTACGGCGCCGGAGGAGCGAATTCGCAAGAGCTCAAAAATCAATTGTACTGGCAGGGAAGCATTGCCTCGCTCAACACCTTGGGAGGCGCCAGCCGAAACGTTCTTCCCCAGGGGGTCATTTGCCCCAATGGGTTAACGCCTTACGAATGCGCTCAGCGTTATGATTTGAGTTTCATTCGTCGTTTTTCCGTCACTCAGGCTGGAGACGGAGTGCTAAACCAAGGCCTGTTCAGTGGCGGAGGTACTTGCGCGGAAGATATTTGCATTCCGGGATCTTTGCCAAGCACAGTTACTATTACCGGAGGTCTCTCTGGAGGTCTTATCGACAAAACCGAATCTGCCTCACTCGATGCGTTCTTCATCGAACCCGCCAACCGCCCCGCTCCACCCGGCTTCACGGTCACTTCCGGTCAACAGTCAATCGATGTCATTCGCTGATCCGCCTTTTTTATGTTTGAAGTCCTCTTTCAATATGGCCCCTTCACCCTTCGTACCTTCAATGTGTTTTTGGCTTTAGGGTTTTTACTGGGAATGGTTTTTTTGATCCGCTACATCCGACGCCTCAAATTTTCCGCTTCGTTTTTTTCCAGTCATTTCTTTTCTTTGCTCCTCATCGTTCTTTTGAGCGGCAGAATCGTTTACATCCTGGAACACTTTTCCCAACTCATGGCCGCTCCTTTTTCCATGATCACAATATGGGACATGAATTTTAGCGGTTTCGGCATGATGGTCGGGGGCTTATTGGGTCTTTACATCTTTACCCGAAAATCGAAAGAAGATTTTTGGGCGTGGTTTGACCCCATCGTTCTGGCGGGGCTTTTGGGGCTTTCTTTCATTCACATCGGATGGTTTTTTAATGGAAGTGATTACGGAAAACCCACCGATCTTCCTTGGGGTATAGCTTTTGATCTTCCCACCATTCCTTTTGTCACCCCCCTTCATCCAACTCAATTGTATTCGGCCATCATTGCCTTTGTGATTTTCACTTACGGGATGAAAAAAATTCGTCAAACCCATCTGAATGGGGTGGCGGGCAGTTTAGCGCTTATGCTATACTCCTTGAGTGCGTTTGGAATTGATTTTTTGCACGCTACCCCCTCTTCCTACGATCGCATCACCTTTATAATACTGGCCATTCTTGGGTTCATCGCTCTCGTGCATTGCTCTCATAAAACTTATCAATCTTCCCACTAAACATGCCTCAATTCATGAACAGCGCCATGGCGTTGATCAGCTCCCCCTCCTTTGAACTCATCAAGTTCGGCGGATTGGCGTATTTGGGGTTGTTGTGGCTTTCCATCATCATTTGGGTCACGCGCGATTCGATCAGCCGCAGCCGGAGCTTGCTGTTCCAGACGTTTGCTATCATGCTCAACATCATCATCCCCATCTTGGGAGTGCTTTTATACCTCATTTTCCGCCCGGGACAAACGCTGTTTGAGCGTTACTATCAGGAAATGGAGCAGAAATTGCTCAAAGAAGCGATCGAAGAAAAAAAACCAAGAAAAAAACCAAATGCCTAGTCCTTAGTCCCTAGTTCTTAGTCCTTATTTATTAATTTTATGGAACGTTTCCTCACTTTCTCTTATTACTTCACCTCCCGGCCGGATCCGAACTTCGGTTACACCAAGTTCGCGGCAGCTTGTATTTTAATTCTTTTAGTTGCCAGCTTGGCTTTGCGCGTGTATCGAAAACGCTATTGTCAGGATGAAATCAAACGTAAGCTCTTGCGCCGCTATCCGGGATTACTCCAAAATTACGCCACCTTCCTATTGGCACTGTTGCTATTCCGGGAAACCGGCATGCCTTGGTTTTCGATGCGGTTTTGGTGGTTTTTGATAGCCATTTTCTTTTTATATCACCTCTTTCAATTCGTCTTTGGTTTCAAGAAACAATATCGTGAACGGATGGTCGCCCAACGGAAACATGACCCCTATTTTCCACGTCAAAAACACTAAAAGACTTGCATAATGTTTAAAAGTTTAGTACAATCTTCCTGTTAACATTTTTTTATGGAACGAACGTTAAAAAAGAAAGTCATCTCCAAGTTCGCTCATCACACTAGAGATACCGGTTCTGCGGAAGTTCAAATCGCAATTCTGACCGAACGGATCAACATGCTGACGGAACACTTGCAGGGACACCGAAATGATAATCACTCACGCCGTGGGTTGCTCTTAATGGTGGGTAAACGCCGCAAATTACTCAATTATCTCAAAAACAGCAAGCTGACTTCATACGAAGAAGTCTTAAAATCTCTCAAACTGCGCAAATAATCCCCTCTCTCGAACCTTACAGTTTCAGCTTTTAGATCATTGCGAATTAAGTGATCTGAAACTTGAGACTCATGGGTTCCGGGAGAAACCATCCTTATTTCTTAATTTATTTCTCCCTCATGGAATCCAAAACGTTTACGTTGCCCTTGGGCAATAAGGAGTTTATCGTCGAAACCGGTAAACTTGCGCAACAATGCAATGGCAGTGCGGTTGTTCGCTATGGCGACACCGTGATGTTGGCCACCGCCACCCTAGCCGCCGAACCTCGTCCGGGAGTGAATTTTTTGCCTCTGACGGTGAATTATCAGGAAAAAATGTACGCGAGCGGCATGATCAAATCGAGCCGGTTTGTAAAACGTGAAACACGCCCCAGTGACGAAAAAATCCTCATGGGCCGGGTGATCGACCGCACGCTCAGGCCGCTTTTCCCCAAAGGATTTTTTCGCGATATCCAGGTGATGCTGACGACCCTTTCTTACGACGTGGAGCATGAACATGACATGATTGCGGCCATCGCGGCTTCGGTGGCGCTCAGCATTTCGGATATTCCGTTTGATGGCCCCACCGCCACGGTGCGAGTGGGTCTGATCGGCGGAGAATTCGTGCTGAACCCCACGCATGAAACACGCACAAAATCAGACTTGGACTTGGTGGTGTCGAGTGATCTTCACAATGTCATCATGATCGAAGCGGGAGCCAAGGAGATAACGGAAGAAAAAATGCTCGAGGCCATTGTCTTCGGAAAAAAAATGGGGTCAAAAAATCGCCAAATTCATTCAGGAAATTCAGAAAAAAACGGGGAAAAAGAAAATGGCATTTGAAAAGGCCGAAAAAAACGCGGTTTTGGTGGATTACATCACCAAGAACTTCGAAAAGAAAGTGATGGATGCCCTGTA
>JAZDOH010000071.1:0-21448 GCA_043798815.1 Candidatus Peregrinibacteria bacterium
ATACGTGGGAGATTCTACCACATACTTGTCATTCTTGTGAATGATACAGTTTTTTTGATTGACAAGTAAACAAAGGTTTACTATTCTTAGGGTAGGTGATGATGATAAACTATTTTTAATCTGACCTTATGGGGAAAAAATTACTTCCACTTCAAATTCGGAAAAAATACGAAGTGCATGAATGGAAACACGCTTGCGCTATTCTCAAAAATGATTTCCCAGACGAATGGGCTGATATTATCGAACTTTTATCAAATTTTAAACTGTGCAAAAGCTGGATAACAAAAGGCGGCGGGCGAAAATCAAAAGTTTCAGAAGCTATTGATCAATTTCTTTATGATAAGGGATGGGTTGAAAAAGAATTTAAAACTTCTGTTAAGGTTGATGAAAATACGATGGATTCGCCAACACATAAAGTGGACTGTTATAAAAATCAAGTTGCTCTTGAAATTGAATGGAATAATAAAGATCCGTTTTTTGATCGCGATCTCAATAACTTCCGATTGCTTTTTGACCTCAGAGCAATAAGCGTTGGCGTAATAATTACCAGGTGTGATCATCTTCAGGCGGTCTTCAATAAACTGAGAAGGGGGGATTCTTATGGAGCCTCAACCACCCACATGTCAAAACTGTTGCCCAGAATAGAAGGGGGAGGAGGCGCGGGTTGTCCAATATTGGTTTTTGGCATAACCGACAAGCTATATAATGAAAAATGTTAAAACTACATCAGTGGCACAAGATTTCATCAATGAAATTAAAACCGGAAATTATGGAACAATTTTGGCTGATCCGCCATGGCGCTTTAATAATAGAACAGGCAAAATTGCGCCCGAACATAAAAGGCTTAACCGTTATGATACGTTATCTTTAGAGGAAATTAAGGAGATTCCAGTTTCAATGATTGCGGCAGAAAAAAGTCACTTATATTTATGGGTGCCCAATGCCCTCATCCCTGAAGGTCTTGAAGTTTTAAAAGCTTGGGGATTCAAATACAAAACCAATATCGTTTGGCATAAAATAAGGAAAGATGGCGGTCCGGATGGAAGGGGTGTTGGATTTTATTTTAGAAATACGACTGAAATTGTGCTCTTCGGCACCAGGGGGAGTTTGCGAACGCTCCAGCCTGGGAGAAGCCAGGTAAATATCATCAAATCCAGAAAACAAGAACATTCACGAAAACCTAATGGATTGTATGACATTATTGAAGAATGCAGTCCTGGACCCTATTTAGAACTTTTTGCGCGTGGAGGAAGACAAAATTGGGATGTTTGGGGAAACCAAGCAGAAAATTATAAACCAGATTGGCCAACTTATAAAAATCATAGCCAAATCCAAGTTCCAAAATCCGATTTCGATAAAACAAAACTAGAATTGGTAACGTGGTAGAGAGTGGCGCGAAGGTGCTACCGGTGACTATTTTAAGTTTTCCGGATCTATTTCCTCCTCTCTCCGTTTGGGTTTTCCGGGTCTTAACGCTTGAGGCACACGGCCTTCTTCGATCTTTTTTGGAGTTTGAGCCCAGCGGAGGATTTTTTCTTCAACCACCTCGCGAGGGGTGCAGTAGCGTTCACGGGACAAGCGGATGATTTTGTCGCGGCGGCCTTCTTCCGGATTCGCTTCTGGCGGAGGCAGGGTGCTGACGGAGAAAGTTTTTGAAGGCATGCCATCGATCATCAGCGTGGTGTAGTTATGGTATTTTGGCAGATCCACGATGTCATTCGGCAACACTTCTTCGGAAAATTGCATGGAGAAAAACTCGGCGTCGTCGTAGCCCACCTGGAAGCAGACGATGGAACCGACGTTTCCAAACACCGCGTCGCGAACTTCTTCCGGCATTTGGTTGATGTATTGGTTGGCCATGGTGAGATCCAGGCGGTATTTGCGCGCTTCAGAGAGAATGGTGGCGAACGCGTCGGTGGCGAAATTCTGGAATTCGTCGACGTACAGGTAGAAGTCTTTGCGGTCTTTTTCCGCGATGTCCGCGCGGCTCATGGCGTCGAGCTGGAACTTGGTGATGAGCATGGATCCGAGGAGCGAGGAGTTGTCTTCGCCGATCTTGCCTTTCGATAAATTCACGATGATGATTTTTCCCGAATCTATCATGAAGCGGATGTTTACGGTGGATTTGACCTGCCCCACGATGTTGCGGATGAGGGGGGAGGAAAGGAATTGGCCGACTTTGTTTTGGATGGGCGAGATGGCCTCGGTTCGGAATTTGTCCTGCATTTTGGCGAACTCATCTTCCCAAAAACTTCGGACGGTTGGGTTTGTGACGCTGGCTACCACTTTGCGACGATACTCGTTGTCTACTAGAATCCGCATGATTCCGAGCATGGAGGTGTTGGGATATTCGGCGAGAGCGAGCAGGCAGTTGCGGAGAATGTGTTCGAGCCGCGGGCCCCAGCTTTCCGCGTACATTTTCTTGAACACGCCCAAAAGTCCGGAAACCATCAGGTTGCGGCGATTCGGATCATCCGTATATTCGAGCATGTTGAAAGCAAAGGGGTGTGAAACGTCTGATGGATCGAGGATGGCGACGTCGTTGGTGCGGTTCGCCGGGATAAAATCAATGACGGCTTCGGCCAAATCCCCGTGCGGATCCACCACCGCCACTCCTTTACCCGCGCGGATGTCGGAGCAGAGCATGTTTTGGAGGAGAACGGATTTACCCATGCCGGTTTTCCCGATGATGTACACGTGGCGACGGCGGTCTTCGGATTTGATTCCGAATTGTTCCTGGTGCCCACGGAAATTGGTGGTGCCAAGAATGGTGAGATCTTCCGCAGGGTAACTCCCCACGATGGGAAGATCTCCAGGCGGTTCGAGTTTGCGGGAAGTGACCCACAGGATGTTCGGGGTTCCGATACTCATGTGAGGCATGTGGTACAGCGTTGCCACTTCTTCCGTGTTCAGCACCATGGGATCACTGACCAACCGCTGCTGGTAGCGTTTGAAAATGAGGCGATTGTTTTCGTTGACCCGCCGGATCAAAAACCCATTCATGTTGGGGAGGTTGAACTGCTTAAAGCTCCCTGCCATTTCTTTGAGTTTCACCTCGGCCATGTCCATGTTTTCCGCCCGGGGGATGTAAACGAGGCGAATGCTCGTGTCAAAACACAGCCGCGTGACTTTATCAACGGCGGCGGAAACGGGGTCTTCCCGTTCGTGCGTGCGGGAGACTTCCTCGCGCAAATCATCCTCATCCGCCATGGCCATGTCGAGATTGGTTCCCCGGAATCCGCGCAAAGCCCAAAAGAAAAAGAAGAGGGGGGATAAAAACAAACGGTTCCAAAAACCGCGAACGAGGTACACGTTGGTGGCGAATTTTTCCAGCCACCAAACATTGGAAAATAGCCCGCCGCTCACGAGCTTTAAGCATTTGATGGCCCGATGCTTCCACCACTCGCTCAGCGGCTGAATGACGATTTGGATCCAGGCCTGTTCATCGGTTGCATTGAGTTTGCTGAGTGTGGCCGTGATGCCGGCGAGGGGTTCGGTGGGCACGCGGGTTAGTTTGTCTTCAAATTGGGGATAGCGTTTGATCGGATAAACAACCGGGTCATCGAACTTCAACTCCGCCGTAACGGCCACATGTCCGGGAGGGATGATGCCGTATTTGATCATTTTTTTTGATGAAGGCATCACGGAAGGGCCCGCCTGCACTTTGGATTCGAGGACGGGGAAAGGGTTTTGCGCGTAATCTTCCACCTCGGCGATTTCTATGTCCGGGTATTGGGCGTAAATCTGGTTGGCAACGACGTTCTTGAGCCGCCGCGGGCACCAGATGAAAAACTGAATTTTGTTTTTGATCGAAGCGATTTCTAAACTGATGCGCGGTTGTGGCCGACCCATCAAATAATCAAAAAATGAGTGATTCTGGCTGATTCCGTGTAGAGCCGCAAAAATCTGTTCCGCCACAATGGGTCCGCGTTCATTGAGTTTGGAGATGGCCACGCGATAAACCGTGGTTTCCAGGTGTTTATTAAAACGGTTCCGTCGGCCAGAAAGATAAATTCGCGACAGGAAATTTAAAACCAATAAACCTCCAATGATGACCCAAATCCAATTCATTGGCTTATATTGTAGCGAATTAGGCAAAAATTGAATAGTATAAGGTCATATGAAAATAGTCATTGTCCATGAAATGCTGGTGAAACTGGGAGGCGCGGAGCGAGTGGTGAAAAAACTTTCCGACCTGTTTCCGTCGGCGCCCCTCTATACCCTGTTCCATGATCCAGAATCCACAGACGAGCTGTTCGCGGGGCGGGATATCCGGACGTCGTCGCTGCAAAAATACTTCCGGCGCATCAAAAACGCCAAATTTTTGCTCCCCAAAATGAGCCGGGCAGTTGAGGAATGGGATTTTAGCGGTTATGACGTGGTGATTTCTTCAAGCTCAGCTTTTGCGCACGGAATCCGAACGGGCAAACGCACCCGCCACATTTGCTACTGCCATTCCCCCATGCGCTACGCCTGGGATTACACCCATGAATATGTTCGGGGGTTTTCGACTTTTAAGCGATATGCCATTGCAAAACTTCTCCACCCCATCCGCCAATGGGACTATTTGAGTTCTGATTCCGCCAACGTGATTTTGGCCAATTCCCGCCACGTGCAAAAACGGATAGCCAAGTATTGGAGAAAACCAAGTGAGGTAGTGTATCCGCCCGTGAACGTGAAGCGCTTTACTCCCACCACGAGTCATGAGAATTTCTTCCTGATCGTTTCGGCGCTCACGGCTTTTAAGCGGATTGATTTGGCTGTTAGGGCGTTCAACAATCTCGGCCATCGCTTGGTGATTATTGGCGATGGAGCCGACCTACCGTATTTAAAGTCGATTGCCAAAAGCAACATTGAATTCCTGGGCCGCTTGCCAGATGAAGCAGTGAAACGCTATTACGAGCACTGTCGTGGCTTTATTTTCCCCGGCGAGGAGGATTTTGGAATCACCCCCGTAGAAGCCATGGCCGCCGGCAAACCCGTGCTGGCGTATGGAGTTGGTGGTGTAACGGAGAGTGTGGTTCCCGGTGTGAGCGGAGAGCTGTTTAAAGAACCGACGGCTGAATCCCTGCAGGCAGGCGTGGATCGACTGATTTTTTACGAACCCCAATACGATCCTCAAAAAATCCGTGCCATCGCCGAGCAATTTGATGAATCAAAATTTGAAAACGCATTCTATCGGGTGCTGCGGGGGTCGGGTTGGACATCCCAATAGGTTTCATTAACCTTACTCATAAGCCCGAACCAGTCGAGATCTTTCCAATATTGCTCCCCCTTGCCGGTAAATATGATTTTTCGCCATCGGCAGTAACGTACGTATTCTGGGGGATATTTTGAAAGTTCCTCCTTAAGGAGATCTAAATAAATGAATAAATCCGAGAGGCTGTCTAAATCGTCGTCTGGATCTATTGTAAATTCAATTTTTAACCCATATCGTCGTTTAAAGTGCAACAAAAGTTTCAAAACATCTCTACGTACATCTATCCCTAGTATCTCTGCACAGCTCATGTCATCTAACGATTTCTTTTTCCCTGGCATCGCAGCACATCCAGCTAAAACAAGGGTCATTCCACTTAAAATCGAAAGAAAGCTGCGACGAGAAAGAAGGTATCCCTGGTGATCGCGATCGGGAACTTTAGGCGAATGCTCGTTTCCCAATGCTGTTGCTAACCTGTCCCGAAAAGGCCAAAAGAAGGCATGACATGGCTCTTTGCAGCTTTTGGGAAGTTCCCCTGAATGTTTCCGTGAAGAGTAAAAATCACAAGACGTATTATAGCAATTTTTTAATATTTGTCAAATCATTGCCAATTCGAAGGTGTGGTGACCCTTTTTGGACTACTTTTTAAGTGTTTCGCTTTTAGTCCTGCTTTGGCATTATTTGCGAAACATCTTGAAAGTGCATTAAAAGCGACCCGGTCTGTAATCATTGACCCATCGAATCTGTTCCATTGGGCTAGAAATTTTTGGAAAATCTTGGCTAGCAAATTGTTGGTAGCGCTTAGTAGTTTTTAAATTTTTATGCCCAAGCAGTTTTTTAACATATTCCATGCTAATGCCATCTTCCAGTAGATGCACGCCAAAACTGTCACGCAGTGACTTGAATGTCGCTGGCTTTGTAATCATCGCTCGTTTGAGCGCCCGCTTGAACATGATCTGCACATTACGAACAGAAAATGGAATTCCGTGTTCGCGGCTAAAAATAAAAGCCTCAGGCGCTTTGTCTTTTGCTAGCTGCCACAGTTCTATCCGCAACTTATTCGGCAAAATCGTCGTGCGCCCCCAAACATGAATTACTCCCTTTTCCAAATCAATATCCTTCAATCTCAAATTCACCATTTCTTTCGCACACAAACCCGCCGCGTACGCTAAAGCCACAATCAGCCGGTGCTGAGAAAGACGAATTTTGGATAACAATCGCGTGATTTCACTTCTGGTCAAAATTGTCATGTTTTATTCTCAAAAATATCTTTGGGATTGCCTACCTCAGTAACATAAGTCCTATTTCTTTTTGACTTTGCCTAGTGGTTTTTTGGAGGTTTTTACCTTTCTTGCCACTGATTTTTTCACTGGAGTTACTTTTTTTGCAACTGGTTTTTTGACGAGCCTTGGAGCAATCTTGGCTTTAACGGCAGGCTTTTTGACGGGTTTTGAAACGACTTTTGGAATTGGCGCTTTTATCTTGGACTCTGCGGCGAGTTCCGCCTTTTCCGTTTCCTTTTCTTGCACTTTTCGGGTGATCTTTTCTTCCAGAGTTTCGGCCTTTTGGGCGGCGCGCTTCTTTTCGACGGCCTTCATTTCTGCCTGGCGAACTGAGGCGGCGCGTTGCCGGGCCATGAATTTATCTACACGACCGGCCGTATCCACCAGTTTTTGTTTGCCGGTGTAAAACGGATGGCAGGCACTGCAAATATCAACGGAATAGGATTCCTTGGTGGAGCCCACAACGTAAGTTGTTCCGCAGGCACAGCGTATTTTAGCTTCTGAATAATATTTAGGGTGGATATCTGCTTTCATAGATACTTAAAATTTAGTCAGCTGGCGTATTTTAGATGACTTTTTAGGAACTGGCAAGGATTTTTTGGACTTTTTAAAAGCATAAAACAGAAAGGGGAACAGAAAGATGGCAAACCACTGCCAACTCCAATGGGAGCTGATGTGAACCGGAAAGCTTTGTTCGCGGCTTTCCCCGTCATCATCGGTGATTTTGATTCTGGCGACATAATCACCGTCTTGCGCGTAAACGTGTTCCACAAAAAATCCTTTGGCGGCTTCGCCGTCGCCAAAATTCCATTCTACAATTTGAACTTGGCCATCCAGATCATACGAAGGACGAGCATCAAATGGGACGGGGGTTCCAATGGTACCTTTAAAAACAACTGGAGAACTTGTGGCATTGGATTTGGCTTGAGGTTGAGCGATGGATTTGGAAGCTGCTGACGAACTGCCACCACCAGAATTTCCTTTGCTGGAACCGCTGCCACCATTGCCGCCACTCATAGCACCACTACTGCCGCTTCCACCACCTCCGCTACTGCCACTACTACCATTGCTCCCACCGCTTCCACCGCCGCCTCCGCTTCCTCCACCTCCGCCACCAGAAGTAACCACGATCACGGGTCCATGATTGTTTTTATTGGAATCGCTGTTATCACCAACCCCATCCTGATCCGTGTCCTGCCATTCACTGGGGTCATCGGGAAATAGGTCGCTGTTGTCGCCCACCCCATCGCGATCGTGATCAGTTGAGTTTTGCGGATCTTGCGGAAAAGAGTCTTGGGTATCGGGAACGAAATCGCCGTCATCATCAGTATCCGCGTTGTTTCCTATGCCATTCTTATCGGTATCTTGAGATTCTGCGGAATCGAGAGGGAAAGCATCCTGGACGTCTAACGTGCTATCCCCATCATCATCTTTATCCGTGTGATTGCTGACGCCATCATTATCGAGGTCATAATCCGCGTACAACGTGCTGGTGACTTTGTCATTATTCGGATTGTCACCTTGAGGTTCATCGGGAACTATGCGGACGGCCAGAGGAGTTTCACCTGCCTCGTTCAGAGATACATCGATGAATACTGTGTCATCCCCTCCCGAGATGGCGGAAAAGGGCTGATCGGATCCAATGAACTTTCCAAGCCGCTCGTTATAAAACCGGACCACCCCTTTTTGATCCTGATTTGAGTTGTTGTGCACGGTGGCATAAAGCCGCACGGTTTTGCCCACAATGATGTCATCCGGACTATCCACATCGGCCACGGAAATGGAAATGTCGTTTAAAAAAGCGGTTTGCTCCGAAGTGAGCCCCAGCTCTGCGGCATGTACTGAAAGAGGTAACAACAATAGGACTAAAAACACGGCTTTCTTCATGGGCTTAGTATACGGGAAAAAAATCTACTTCTTCAATGGGAGTTCCGGAGCTTCTGACCCTTTGACCGGCTCCTCGATGATGACTGAAAGGGAAGCGACCTTGTCGTTGGCTTTCATGCGCATCACATACACACCCTGAGTGGCACGGCCGATGGAAGGAATTTGTTTGAGGGCCAAGCGGATCATTTGTCCGTGACGGGAAATGAGGATGAGATCTCCTTCCATATTTCCTTCGATGACACGGGCTCCAACTACTTTTCCGGTTTTTGGAGTGATGTTGGCGGTTTTAACGCCGCTGCCTCCGCGACCCTGAAAGCGATAATTGTTGACGGGGGTGGCTTTACTCAACCCATTTTCCATCACCACAAGGAGGCTTGAGGCATCGGGGTTCTTAATTACATCCATTTGAACCACACGATCATCCCCTTTTAGCCGCATGCCACGCACGCCCATGCTGGGACGGCCCATGAACCGCACATCGCTTTCTTTGAAGCGAATACACTTGCCCATAACACTCACGAGCACCACTTGGTTGTCGAGCGAAGTGGCCTTGACCCATTCGAGTAAATCATCGGGGCGTAGCTTGATGGCGATGAGCCCGGAACGACGGACATTCTTGAATTCATCGAATTTTGTCTTTTTCACGGTGCCATGATTGGTGGCCATGAAGAGGTACTCGCCTTTAGTGGTGGTGGCATCTAATATTACAGTGACTTTTTCACCCGTGGTGAGCTGGAGAAGGTTTACGATAGCTTGTCCGCGGGACACGCGCGTTCCCACAGGAAGCTCATGCACCGGCAGACGAAATACACGCCCATGGCTGGTGAAGAATAGGAGTTCGTGATGCGTGCGGGTGTGTAAAATTTGAGCGATTTCATCTTCTTCTTTGGTGGTCATTCCGATCACTCCTTTGCCGCCTCGCCCCTGAGTGCGATAAATGGTTGGAGAAATGCGTTTTGCATACCCCTGTTCCGTGATCGTCACGATCATGGGTTCATCGGGGATGAGCGATAACGCGTTGAATTCCCCGACGGCGTGTTTGATGATTTGAGTCCGGCGTTCGTCGCCATATTTGTCGATGATTTCCTGCGTCTCTGTGCCGACAATTTTGAGAATTCTCTTTGGATCCGCCAAAATCGCTTTGCATTCTTTGATGAACGCTTTTTTCTCTTTCAATTCGTCTTCAATTTTCTTGCGTTCCAGTCCCGCCAACGTTTGCAGGCGCATTTCTAAGATGGCCTTGGCCTGGAGCTCGGAAAGCTTAAATTTTTTCATCAAATTGTCCTTGGCCGCTTCTTTGGTTGCAGACTTTTTGATGGTGGCGATCACCGCATCGATGTCATCCAGCGCCAAGTTCAAGCCTTCCAAAATGTGAGCGCGGGCTTCAGCGATTTTGAGTTCGTATTCCGTACGTCGGCGAACCACCACCTGGCGATGGGTGATGAAGTGTTCCAGAATGACTTTAAGATCCATGAGACGTGGCTGAATGCCGTCCGCCAAGGCAATCATGTTGTAGCCGAACGTGGTTTGAAGGTTGGTATTCTTGTAGAGCTGATTCAGGACTTTTTTAGGATAGGCGTCGCGCTTGAGCTCAATGACGACCCGAACCCCCTTGCGATTGCTTTCATCGCGGATGTCAGAAATACCAACAACCTTTTTGTCGTGCACCAATTCTGCGATTTTTTCAATGAGAACTGATTTGTTGATTTGGTAAGGAATTTCCGTGATGATAATGCGGAATTTTCCGCTTTTTTGCTCTTCGATTTCCGCCCGACCGCGCATGGTGATCGACCCACGGCCCGTGGCATAGGCTTGTTTTAAGGTTTCAATGTCGTACACAATGCCTCCGGTTGGAAAATCAGGACCTTTAACAAATTGCATCAGATCTTCGATGGTGGCTTCGGGTTCTTTAATGAGATGTTGCACCGCCTCCATCACCTCACGCAGATTGTGAGGGGGGATATTGGTGGCCATGCCCACCGCGATGCCCATGGAACCATTTAGGAGCAAGGCGGGAATTCGGCTGGGAAGGACGACAGGTTCTTTAAGACGACCATCGTAATTGGGGCGGAAGTCCACGGTTTCCTTTTCAATGTCCGCCAACGCTTCATCGGTAATCCGTTCCAATTTGGCTTCGGTGTAACGCATGGCGGCGGCGTTATCACCGTCCATGGAACCGAAGTTCCCCTGGCCATGGACGAGGGGGTAACGCATGGCAAAATCCTGTGCCATGCGAACCATGGAATCATACACAGCAGAATCTCCATGGGGGTGATATTTGCCCAACACCTCACCGACGACGGTAGCGGATTTGCGGAACTTGGCTGAAGCCCTCAACCCCATTTCATGCATGGCGAAGAGAATCCGGCGATGCACGGGCTTTAACCCATCACGGACATCGGGGAGCGCACGAGAAACGATGACCGACATCGCATAATCGATATAGCTTTCCTGCATTTCGTTCACGATGTCGCGAGGATTCACCGTCCCCATGGCAAACATTCCCTGAACCTCATCATCACCCCCCGATCCTTCATTGGCAACGGGTTCTGGAGAAGATGTTTCTTCATCATCGGTCACCGCTTCTTTTTCCTCTTCGTTCAGCGGGGCATCCGATTTTTGGATTTTGGGCTTTTTAGGCTCCTTAGATTCTTTTTTCTTTCGAGGCACGATTTTAAACAGGACTTAAAAAATAAGCAGGAAAATATTAGCACAAAGCCTTTTGGCGTGGAAGGGTTTTTATCGTAAGAGCGATCCGGCCAAAAATCAAGGCTTGGACTCGAAAGATCTTGCGAAATTTTATGATTCAAAATCCATTCTGTTACGCAGCTCTCAGGGGAATAACTAAGGCATACTCACTATCTCCGGTTTGTCTAAAAGCCAATCGCTTGTCTTTTAAGGCAGCCCTGATTTGATCTTTGGGAACTAGTACATAACCTGGAACGTCTGCAACCGCTGAAATGGGATGGATATAAATTTCTGCCATTGTTAGAGGTCTGCAAATTTCACGTAGGCGTTCTTCTGAAGCACCAGGCTCTTCAATCATCAAATCGCTGGCTGCCTCAAATGGCTCTGGATCTTTTGGATCTTCATCTTCGCCTTGCCCAAGACTACGAAATTTAGCTCTAAAAATTACTGGATGATTGCCCAAAGTAAATTGAGCTGTTTGCCCTAAATATTCTAGCGCAGCTTCATCGGCTTCTGTGGTGTCAGTCAATTGGAGGAGAAATGAAATACTATCTCGAACCCTCTCGATGTTAGAAGTATTGTTCAGAATGATAAACTCGATTATTTCTTTGATTACATCAAAACTATCTCGCATTTCACCTTTTCTCGTTATGACAACCCTGATGGCTCGTGCGGCAAAGGCCCAAGCCATTTTTTGCCCCTTTAAGCTCCCCATTAAAGATTCAACAAATGGCTTGATTTGTCCTGGATGTGTTTTAAGATATTTAACAACTGCGGCGGTGTTTTTTTCGAGAGCCGCTTTTTTGCAAGCTTCTAAATCAAGTGGCAAATCCGCTTCTATCACAAAAGGCATGGCTTCGTCATCCGTGAGTAGTGTCGAAAGAATGCCGGTTAAAATTTGGTTGATTTTGATGGGGGCGATGGTTCTGAGCTCTTCACAAAACTGTCGAATCTCCAATGGATGATTTAAGAGGTAGCCTATGGCCGCACCCGTATCACCTTGACTGGCGAGTTTGGCTGCTTGCTCGAGTGTTTCCGCCTGGTGGGTTACAAGGAATAAATTTTCTCTTTCGGTCATGTTTAAAATATCTTATTATTTTATCATAAAATCGCTCTTAAAACAATGTCCATGGACGTTAAAATCCATCCCTCGTGGAAAACGGTGTTGCAGGAAGAATTCAATCAGCTCTATTTTCAGACGCTGGCGGATTTTGTGAAGCGGGAATATGGAAGTAAAACCGTATACCCCCTGCCACGACAGGTTTTTGCGGCATTCGACTTGTGTCCGTTTGACCAGGTGAAGGTGGTGATTTTGGGGCAAGACCCGTATCACGGTTCCGGACAGGCCAATGGGCTGTGCTTTTCTGTGAGTGACGGGATCGAAAAGCCCCCTTCGCTCGTGAACATTTACAGGGAAATTGAAGCTGATTTGCATAAAACAATGCCGGCATCGGGAAATTTGGAGCGGTGGGCGCGACAAGGGGTGTTGCTCCTCAATGCCACATTGACGGTTTTACAGGGCACCGCCGGTTCGCATCAGGGAAAAGGGTGGGAGGAGTTCACGGATGCCGTGATTCGTAAAATTTCAGAGGAAAAGGACGGCGTGGTGTTCCTGCTGTGGGGTCGGTTTGCCCGGAGTAAGGCGGTGATGATCAGCTCAGCCAAACACTTGGTGCTGGAGGCCGCGCATCCTTCCCCTCTTTCAGCTAATCAGGGATTTTTCGGCTGCAAACACTTCAGCAAAGCCAATGAGTATTTAGCGGCACATGGAAAAGAGCCGATCGATTGGTGATCTACTGGCGGAGAGACAGGGATTCGAACCCTGGAGAGGCTTTCGCCCCTGGCAGTTTTCAAAACTGCTGCCTTAAACCACTCGGCCATCTCTCCAAAAAACACTATAGCACAAATTTGCAAATGCTCTTGCTTGCTGTTTGAGATATGCTATACTTAATATATTATTACTCAAACAGTATGATTTCAAAAAGAGAGACCTTATTCTCCCTTTACCATCGTTTTCCTTATTTTACCAAAGAATCTTTGCGTGTCTCCGCGAATCGTTTCGAACTGAGCGAAAATTCTTTGAATGCCTATATTGATTTGGGATTGCGCAGCGGTCAAATCATCTCCTTAAAAAGAAGCTATTACGTGACCCGTGAATTTTATGAGACGCATAAAACAGAAACCAGTTATCTTTTTTTTCTGGCCAACGCCCTCGTGAAGTCTTCTTATGTGAGCCTGGAAACGGCATTGCAGTATTATGGCCTTTTTGCGGAAGCGGTTCCGTACGCGGTCAGCTCTGTAACGACCGGCCTTCCAATGCATTTTAAAAACCGGCTTGGACTTTATGCTTATCGAAATATCACGGAAAAACTGTTTACTGATTTTAAAATCGAAAAAAAGGAATTTGAATTTGTGATTGCCTTGCCCCACAAGGCGATTTTTGACTATTTGTACTACTACACGCGCTGTTTCACTAAAAATGTTCACCCGGATATTCTGGAGGATTTGAGGATTGATACCGATGAACTGCCTTTGAGCGATAAGAAAAAACTTTTAAAACTAATCGTTCCTTTTACTTCCATTATAATCCGCGTATGAACATCCTGACCAAAAAATTAAAAGTTATCGTCGATGATTTGAAAAAGGAAGGGCGCTCGGGAATGGTTATCATAAACGCGCTCAAGGAAAATTTGCAATATCCGGTGCTTGATTTCATCTACAACAACTCTTCTTATGCTAATCTGGTGATGTACGGAGGCACGCTTCTCCGCATAGGGTATGGCCTTCCAAGAATGTCCGAGGATCTGGATTTTCAGACGGATAAGCAATTTGATTTTGAGAAATTCAAAAATGATCTTGTGGCGCATTTTAAGAAAAATTATGGCGTTGACGTCGAAGTGGATATCAGGAAAAAAATCGGGAAGCAGACGGAAACCGCTTATCTTAAATTTCCGCTCTTAAAAGAATTAGAATCGGGCCATCCATGGGAAAAGCTGCGAATAAGATTTGATGTGAATTATTTTTCTGCCGCATCCGATTTTGCATCTGAAATAATTCCGGTCACCAAAGACACGTACTCCTTTTCCATTAAAACCTACACGCGTGATGTTTTAATGGCGAGCAAAGTGTCTGCGGTTTTCCAGCGCGGAAAACGGGGTATCGGCGATGATGTGGCTGACTGCAAACCGCGTGACATTTATGATCTGATTTGGTACATGGAGAAAAAAATCATTCCCAATCTGGATTATATAAGGGCCAAGGGGATTGAGGTTAAAAACATCATTGATTTATTTGATAAATTAAGTCTGAAAGTTCCTAATCTGGATGATCGATTGTTTCAAAAAGACTTAATGCCGTTTTTTTACGATCCGACCGAATACGAGACATGGCATGCGAATTGGAGGAGTCGTTTCCAGATGCTCCGTAATTCCTATCAAATCTATCGCGTTAAAAAACTGGAAAGTATCCATTTTGGCATTGATCATTCAAGTGATAATCGGTTTTTCATTTTTCTTTTTGAAACAGATGAGCCTGAAAAAGTGATTAAATTTGTCTGCTCCTTAAGCGAATATTGGTTCTTATTTTCGGAAAAAATTTCGGGGCACCGCCAAAAGAACATCGAATCCAGGGTGGTTGTTTCACGACCATTGAAAGATCTGGATTATGAGTATGTTGGACTTTTTTATACCAAAATCGAAGATTATTTGAGGAGAAATGATGGTATTGTTACTCAAGCGACCTTACAGACAAAGCTGATCAAGATGACTGGGGATAATCTTAATGTCAAAACCCAAATCATGCTTGACCGACGCCTGCTCGAAAAAAGCAAATTGGAAGATTTAATGTAACTCCCATGAAGTCCCTTGATCCAAAAAGCGGTTTTGCACGGTACGCCAGTGAATATGATAAGTTTGAAAAATACTGGGATAGCTTTGAACAAGGAAAGCTGACACCTTACTTCCGAGAGGCTAAAAGCAAAAATGTCCTCGATGCCGGGGCGGGAACGGGACGACTGAGTTTGAAACTGATGAATGAGGGTGCTCACGTGACGGCTTTGGATGTTTCACCGGACATGCTGACGCGTTTAAAGCGCAAATGCCCTTCCGCGACGATTGTGGAAGGAGATGTGGAAGCCATGCCTTTTGCCGACGAAAGTTTTGATATGGTTTTTTCATCGCTCACCCTGGTGCACCTAAAAAAGATTGAACCTTTTTTGGATGAATGTTACCGAGTGTTGAGTGATGGCGGAACGGCGGTCATCGTAAATATTCATTACCGCAAGCCACTGGTTTTGCGTGATAGACAGGGGGCGTATTTGATCGAGTGCTACAATCACTTTCCCCGCCACGTGCGTGAAGCTGTTGAAGAACTGGCGTTTCATGTGGAAAAAGAGTTGATCCTCTCGGAAGAGGACAGCATCTGGATGAGCCAGATTTTGGTGCTGAAGAAATAATTAGCGAATCAAATCCAAAAACTCTGTCCGCGTATTGGTGTTTTTGAGGAAAAGCCCCGTAAAAGCTGACGTGGTGATCATACAGTTTTGCTTTTCCACGCCGCGCGCTTTCATGCACAGATGCTCAGCTTTTAAGACGACTCCCACTCCTTTCGGCTGAAGAAGGGAGTTTAATGTTTCGGCAACTTGTTTGGTCAGCCGTTCCTGGTTTTGCAGGCGTCGGGCAAACATTTCCACGAGGCGCGGGAGTTTGCTGAGGCCGATGATTTTGTCGTTGGGCAAATACCCGATGTAAGCTTTACCGAAAAACGGGAGCATGTGGTGTTCGCAGGTGGAATAAAAATCAATGTCCCGCGCGATGACCATTTCGTCATACCCTTCGCTGTTGAATAGGGTGAGGAGTTTTTTGGGATCTTGTTTATAACCACCCAAAAGTTTTTCATAGCTTTTGGCCACGCGTTCGGGTGTGCCTTCAAGGCCTTCCCGTTTCGAATCTTCCCCAACGGCTTTGAGGAGCTGAGCGATGAGTTTGGCGATGGCTTTTTGATTCATCATAGTGGCCTTACTTTATGATCATCCTTCAATTCTTGCAAGATAGTCTTGTAGGACTTCCCTGTTACCGGGTCACGGAGAGAAGGAGTGATTTCAATCAATGGCACCAACACAAATCGCCGTTCGTTCATGTGTGGATGTGGCACGCGCAAGCCTGGAACACTCAACGCCTGATCTCCATACAACAAAATATCCACGTCGATTTCCCGCGGACCCCAGGGCTCCGAAGGAAGCCGGCCTATCTTTTTTTCAACCGACTGACACAGCATGAGCAATCGTTCGGGCATTAGGGATGTTTGGAGCTCAATGACTTGATTCAAAAACCAGGGTTGATCCATTTTTCCCCATGGCTCCGTTTCGTACACGCGCGACACTTGAGTGACTTGGATCGCCGGATGAGCGGAAAGGACTTCTAAGGCATCTCTTAAAAAATGCTCGCGCTTGCCCTTGTTGCTCCCCAGCGAAAGGTACACGGTGATGGGTTCAGGTGCCGTCATAAATGGCGAATGAAGTGGGAGTTTCCCAAATTTTTATTTTAGCCAAAAGCGGTAACTCGGGTTTTAGCTGTTCCCACGCCCACACGCACAAATTTTCAACGCTGGATTGCCCCAGAACATCATTCAAATTTTTATGATCCACTTTACTTAAAACTTTACGCTGAACGACGTCTTTGATCCGCGCAAAATCCATGACCATACCATCTTTGCCGAGAGGGCCTTTAACAAAAACCTGCATGCGGTAAGTATGGCCGTGCAAGTTTTCACATTCGCCGTGATAATTGGTTAAAAAATGCGCGGAATCAAATGTGAATTCTTTGGCAACCAACATGCGTTGAAAAGTTAAGGGATTTTAGTATAGGAAAATGGGCGAGAAAGGTCACTTGACAAATAACAATTTAAGATATACTATAATCGACCGTTACCCCTCCTGCTTTTTTTATGTCTCAATCCGAATCTCTTTCCACAGGCTTAAGCGCTGACCAACTCCAAACAGCGATGCGTGATGCTGATCCAGTGACAGCCCTGACAAGAACAATTGATGAAGTTCCTGCGGATAGTGTTGTAGGCAGAATTCGTATAGTAGCGACTCTTGCTTTAAGACAACCAAATACTCATTGGACTGGGGCGGCCGAGCGTTTAATTGAAAGAGTTCGCGGACAACAATCGGCCAGCCGGGCTTTGGCGCAATGGATTTTAGAAAGACGCGATTTAAGAGGTGGCGCCGATGCGGTTCCGGAAGCCTTTGGGGAAGTCGCGGGTATTTTGCGGGCATTGGCAATGCTCTTGGTGGCGGAAACCCGTGAACAAACCAGATCAATTCCTCGTCAGGCATCAGGAATTGATCGTGATCGCTTCATCACCGAAATTTATAAAAAGCCTGAGTTGGATCAAGTCAATTTATTGACTACTTTAATTGATACGGCTGAGGCAGGTACTGCCGCCGGAGATTTGCGGGAAATCCTTGCGGCAGCAGTGGCACAACAACCGGAAATAAATGATCGGTTACGTGGATCCAGTTTTTACTGGATTAATGAAGCATTAACTCATGGATCAGCAAAAGCAATCGCGGAATATGTGATTAGCGGAAGTAATTATAAAAATGCTGAAAATGATGGGCGCGCTTATCTAGTTTTGGTTTCGACGCTCAGCGACATTAAAGATTTGCTTAAAGCTGATTTAACCGGAGTAGTGAGCCATCCACTTTTAGCTAAATAATTTTTATTTCTTAATTATTTATTTTATGTCTGGAGTTGAAAGACGTGACCGTGATCATCGAGAATTTACTGCAAGGCCTGCATCAAAAGGTATTGCAGAAGCTTTAGTCCATAGTGACATGTATCCTCCAATGGAGGTACGTCAACGTGTTACAGCCCTCTTGGTTGTACCAAAACCTGTATGCGCTGATGTTCGTTCAGCACATGGGAATGGATATGAACAGCAAATCATCTTACCGGGTACCATGTGGTATATGCCTGCAGGGGAAGATGAAGAAGCGGAATTATTGCGAGGGGAGGATGGGGTATCTAACGTGTTGGACAGACGTGATTTTGAATTTATCGAAGAACGGCCTACCCATGTAGTTGGCAGAAGTGGTAATTTTCGTGTAGCGGATCCAATGAGATAAAATCATATTATTGTATGCATCCGCACAATAGATACCCCGTTGGTGATAGCCTTTTTGACAACTTCCCAGCCTTTGGCATCACGATCTTTTAGTTCACCGCCGAGGAAGGATTTGCGCGAGGGGCCGACGAGAATGGGGTGACCCAAAGTTTTGAGTTCAGCGAGCCGATCGATGATTTCAAAGCTGTATTTCGGGTTGGCGCTCACAAACATACCCATGCCGGGGTCGATGATGATGCGGTCATCCAGTAAGCCAGCACGTTTTGCCACTTTAATTCGCTCAGACAGAAATTTTTTAATGGTATCCACAACATCCACATACTCAACAGCTGTTTTGGTGGTACGGGCCGTGGGATCTTTGGAATACATGAGTACGATGTAAGGCTGGTACTGAGCCAGCACATCGATGAGCTTTGGGTCACCTCGAAGCGCTGTGACGTCGTTGACCATTCCGAAACCATGTGAGAGCGCGTATTCGGCGACTGGCGCTTTGTAAGTGTCGATGGAAAAGAGGGTGTGTTCGTGGAGTTTGTGTTCTGCGATGTAATCGATAACGGGTTTTACGCGAGCGAGCTCTTCTTCCGCGGATACGTCCGCAGATCCTGGACCGGAGGATTCGCCACCCACATCAATGATATCCGCACAATCGGCAATGAGTTTGTGAAGTTGTTGGATCGCCTGTTCGGCGCTAAAAAACTGCCCCCCATCCGAAAAAGAGTCTGGTGTGACGTTGAGAATGCCCATGATGCGAGGCTTGGAGAAGTCCATGAGAAAATTGTAGCACATTTAATAAATGGACTATTTACGCCCATTTATGATAAAGTGGGCTTAAGAAGTTGCCCATGCCTTTTTCGATTTTCGACATCGCCGGACCCATCATGGTGGGGCCGTCCAGCTCTCATACGGCTGGCGCGTGTAAAATTGGCCAAATGGCTCGGGCGATTTTTAATGAAACCCCTACTCGCGCTGATTTTTATTTGTATGGGTCTTTTGGAGAAGTGTATCAGGGGCATGCTACCGATCGTGCCCTACTCGCGGGTGTGCTCAAGTGCTGGACGAGTGATCCGCGCATTAAAGAAGCGTTTGAATTGGCGAAAGAAAAGGGGTTGGAATATCACTTTGTTACCGTCAAAGAAAAAACGCCGGAGCATCACCCCAACACGGTGCGAATCATTCTGAAAAATCAAAAACGACGATTGAGTGTGGTGGGCTCATCCATCGGCGGCGGCAAGGTGAAAATCACTCAGATCAACAATATTCCAATTGATTTAGAGGCCTCGGTGGGACGATATTTTTCACTTCTGATAGGCCATGATAATCGACCACAGGTATTGCATCCCGTTTATGGAAAATTGATCGATTGGGGCTGTCCGATCACGGAAAGAAAGACTCATTCCGTAGGACAAAATAGTTTGACCATGCTCAATCTTGAAAATCATTTCATTAAATTACCTCAGGCGCTTGAGTTGGAAAAATCACCTGGCATTCATTTTGTGCGCGCACTGACGCGATTACTTAAAACCTAATGACTTACCAATTCACAAATTGCGCGGAACTGCTGGAATTATGTCGAACACATAACATGACGATTTCTCAAATCGCCATTCGAAGAGAAATGGAATTAACCCAAAAACCCAAAGCCAAAGTGCGCAATCAAATGAAACAGGTTCGGAATGCGATGCGCGAGGCGATTCGTTCGGGCGTTCGCTCTATTCAAAAATCCAAATACGGTCTTGCGGGAGGTGATGCTAAAAAGGTTTTTGATGGATTGAAACGCGTTGGGAAACTCCTACATAGCAAGGTGGCAGTGCGTGCCATGGCGTACGCGATCGCGACGAATGAGCAGAACGCGCGAATGGAACGAATTGTGGCTTTTCCTACCGCGGGAGGCTCGGGGGTAGTGCCAGGAGTATTATTTAGTACCGCGGAACACATGAAATCGAGTAAGCGCAAAATGCTCAGCGCGCTTTTTACCGCTGCCGCGATCGGCGTGGCGATTTTGGAGCACGGAGGCACGGTGTCTGCGGCTAAAGGAGGGTGCCAGGCGGAGGTTGGAGTGGGTTGCGCCATGGCCGCCGCCGCGGTAACGGAAATGCGTGGCGGCACTCCAGAGGAATGCGTGAACGCGGCGGCACTCGCGCTCAAAAACCTATTGGGGTTGGCCTGTGACCCGCTGGGAGGATTGGTGGAAGTGCCTTGTGTTAAGCGTAATGCGCTCGGAGCAGTGCAGGCCATCGGCGCTTCGGATTTGAGTTTACTCGGCGTCAAAAGTACCGTCCCTATGGATGAAGTAGTGGAAGCCATGATGAATATTGCTGAGCACATGCCGGAAACCATCCGCGAAACCGCTCTCGGAGGACTGGCAATCACAAAAACCGGACTCGCTGTGCGTGCCAAAATGGGTCTGCGACCCATACCGAAAAAATACCTTTCGAGGCGTGCGTGCAAGAACTGTAAAGGCTGTTGAACTATTTTCTAGATTTCTTATCCAAAACGAGCTCACTGAAGGCTTTCATGAGTTTTTTCGTGATGGGACCTGGACGGCCGGTACCGATTTTTTGCCCATCAATTTCGATGACAGGAAGAATGCCGCTGGTAGTTTGAGTGATGAACACTTCATCGGCGCTTAGCAGTGATTTGTATTTGATTCCTTCAAATTTACAGTCAATTTTCAATTTTCCTGCCAGCTCCGCCACCGTTTCCCGGGTGATTCCGAATAAAATTTCTTTGTTGGTCGTGAACAGTTTCCCGCCAAATATCCAAAATACATTGGCGTACGCACATTCGCGGATGTAGGTTTTTCCTGGTTCCACCAGCAACGCTTCATAGGCTCCGCATTCCTCCGCGTGACGCTTGGCAAGGTACGCAAAAGAATCCGACAGATTTTTAGCTCTCGGCGTATTTCGCTTTCCCGGATAAGACACGAGTTTCACTCCCCTTTCATACATCCATTTCGACTTCTCTTTCAATTTTTCCACTGTTACGATCAGGTTGTGCCTAGTTAAAATCACCCGTATCTTACTGGCTTTGTATGGACTTTTAGAAAGAGTACGAATGAGTGATTCATATGCCTTTTTAACGGTCCACCTGGATCTGATCTGCATGATCTCCGCTGAAACAAACAACCGGCCAAGATGATCCGCCAGTCGAAAAACTTTGTGATTGTAAGTTCGAATCGTTTCAAACACTGCCCGGCCAAACAAAAACGCCTCGCTGGTTACGGGGATCTTCGCTTGAGCTTCCGGAACGATTTTACCGTTGATAG
>JAZDOH010000078.1:0-5841 GCA_043798815.1 Candidatus Peregrinibacteria bacterium
GGTTAATAAATAAGCGTACCCCCATGATAGTAAACTTACGTTCACCTTGTCAAGTGAACAATGCGAAAAATCGATTGCCAAAATTACAATCAATGACGTTCTTTTTCTCAAAATTCCTTTAAGAGAGAAAATTAAGCAAAAGTTACTCTCATTAAAGGTGCTGACCGTCTGAAATCTCTTATGACATCTTCTAATTTTCTGTCCCATTCAGGATGTCTTGGTTCCAATTCTGGGGTAAGATTCATTCTCCCCGTGGTAAAGTTTATGGTAGTTCTTGTATCTAAAGCAATTTTCATAAAATTTGGTACTAAATTTGGAGGAAGCCCTTCAATTGTACAAGTCGTCCATTGAGAGGGAACCCTTTCTGTGCTTCCGTCGACTGCATCAGCGCTCATAAAAATGAATTAAATGGAAAAAGCTATTTTTTTCGTAATTCTTCTAAAAAAGCCTGAAACACCTGAAGACGAGTTCCTTGAACTGCTCTAATTTTTTCATACCTTATGCTTTCATCCGCCGAGTCTTCAGCTCCAATCACCACCTCATCTCCAATACGTAAACGCATTATCTTTCTGCCTTTTAGATGCGGATAATCTGTTCTCATTTGATCAACCCCTCCTACAACTGGATATTGAGTCGGATCGTTTTCTCCCAACAATGCCTGTTTTGCTCCTGTTAATGCCTCGATAGCGCCTCTTGTTCGCTCAACCTCTCTATTGCCATCTCGATGACCTTGCGCTTCTAGAATTTGCTTAAATACTTCTAATTCAGCAATCATTCGATCCAATCGTGTCATATCTATTGTTTCAGGCATATAAAAAGTTATTAAATTTTAAATGGAGAAAAAAATACCATCAATTTATTTGAAATGCAAGTAAAATATTTTAAAACAATCATTTGGCTTGCCCCCCAAACTCATGCTACCATGACCCCCCTATCATTCACTCTTATGTTAAAAAAAATCTTTTTTAGCTTAGTCATCGTCGCACTTCTTGCTCCAGCGGCGTTTGCCAGCCAGCTTCCGAAGGAAAACTGGTTCACCATGAATCCCACGGTGCAGGTGACGAGTTACAAGTGGACCTGGAATGGGCATGTGAATGGCGTGGCGAGCGGCTCGGGCACGGTGATCAGCGCGGATGGATTGGTGGTGACGAACAATCATGTGATTTTTGATGATGTGGAGCAGCGGCCACTGGACGCATTTGAAATTTGCGTGACGTTTGAGGTGAGCAAAGAACCGCTATGCAATTACACGGCTAAACTCGTCGCCAACGACAAGGATTTGGACATCGCGATCCTTAAAATCGATCCGACGGATGTGTTCGGCGCCCGACTGCCGGAACTGAAATATCTGGAGGCAGCGGATGTGGGCGAACCCCAGGAAAAACAGGAAGTGCAGGTGATGGGCTATCCCGCGAGCGGCGGCGACACGATCACGATCAGCAAGGGTCAAATCAGCGGATTTGATGAATTCAACGGCTACAAATACTTTAAAACCGACACGGATTTTGACCATGGCAGTTCCGGCGGCACCGTGCTCGATAAAAACGGACATTACATCGGCATTCCTACCTACATCCGCAGTTACGCGGAGAACGTGGGTTATTTTTTGGATCTGCGCGAAGCGTTGACGTGGATACGCGAACATCAAAACGATGCCGCCAAAATCCACGAGCTTGCTGAACAGGATTTGGTGCGAAATTTGGCTCGTTTTAGCAAGGCGAACCAGGAACTCAAATACGCGACGGACGTTTATCCTTCTTTTAAGATGGAATTGCCGGAAGGGTGGCGTTTTTTTGAGATCAGCGATGACGGGCTTTCGGCCGGCCAAAAGAACGTGGAACACGGCGCGGGGCTTTCGTTCCGCTTTGAGTATTATCCTTTTGAGATTGATGAGGGATACATGAACCGCCTCGACCAAGAATTCATCCACTCACGGGACGCGTATCCTGATTTTAAAAAGGAAGCGATCACGTTCGCGGGACAAAACGCTGTCCAGTATTCCTACACCGCGTATGACCAAAAGAACACGATCATTTATATTCCCTATGGCCACACGCTCATCGGCCTTTCGTACGGGATTGAGTTGGATTATAAAGAAAAACAGCTCAAAGACCTGGCACCCGTGCTGGAATCGATTGCGTTTTTGGGAACGCCGGAAAATGATCCTCAATTGCCTCCCGCAATCGAGTACCAGACTCCCCCGTTCCGCATCCAGACGGCGGGAAATTTTCGTCTCCAAAAACCCGTGAGCGGAAATGAGGCGAATTTGCTCGTTCGCGGCGTGCAGGAAAAAAACGTTGAAGGGGAATTTCGGATTGAATACCCCTTTATCCCTCAAGACGAACGCCAGCTTTCCGCCAAAGAAAAATTGGACGAAGCGATCAAATGGCTCAGCGAACAAGACGCCAAGCTGATCACCAAAAAAGAGGACGTGGTGCTGGATGGGCTCAAGGGCTACCTGTACACCTACGAATACGAAGGCAGTTTATACCAGCAAATCCGCAAAAAATTCATCCTCCGGCTCTCCGCAACAGAGGATCGCGATCTTGAGATCAGTTACGACGATCTGAGCAGTGAGTTTGAAAAAAACCTCCCGACCCTCAGCCAAATGCTTCGTTCATTCGAATCTCTGGACGAAAAGAACGCAGACAAAGGCCGATACGAATTCGGTTCGTTGGGCGAACGGTTCAAAGACATCCAATACCACCGTTTTGCCGCAGCGATTTCGGAATTGGCGGATAAGGATATTGTGCAGGGCTACCGTGACGGCAACTTCCGTCCGGAATTTTTTGCCCGCAGAACCGACGCGCTCAAGATGATTCTGGAAAGTAAAAACCAATTGGAAAAAGATCGCGGCTTGGGCAAAGAGGTGGTTTTCCAAAACGATTATATCGAGTACGCGAAAGAAAAAGGAATTTTGGAGTCGGGCGCCCCCTTCCGCCCCTACGAATCCGTTACCCTGGCTGAAGCGGTGCAATGGCTGGTCGCGGTTTACGAAATTCCGGTGTGGCAAGGCGAAACACTCACCTGGTACAAACGATATATGGACAAAGCTTTCGAGCTCAGCTGGATCCCGGGAGGATTGGGCGGACCGGAAGAAAAACTCACCCGCGCGGAGTTGGCCGCGATTGTGGATACTGTGTATAATCAGGCCAAATGAAAAAAGAATTAATACAGCTCAAAATCATGCAAATAGTGGTTGATGCATTGCTCATCGTCGTTGCTTTTGTCCTGAGTTATTTTTTGCGCGTGGGATTCATTTTTTCCAGCGATTTTCCTTTTGACCAATACACCATGATCGCGCTGGTAACGACTCCGATCACGATTTTTTTCATGTTCTTTTCCCGCGTGTACCGGCTGAGCCAGAATATTTTGAGTTTGCGGCATGTCCAGCGCATTGGCTTTGTGGCCTTGATGAACGTCGCCGTCTTCATGGTGCTGTATTACTTCACGTACCGGCTGTTCTTTTCGCGATTGGTTTTGATTTACATCGCCGTTCTCACCTTCATCCTCATTTACGCGTGGCATGTGACGTTCCGGTGGATTTTGCAAGCCTGTTCCTCGCGGGAAATTGGGGTATATCGGGCGCTGATCATCGGTGCGGGAAGGCCCGCGGAAGAAGTCATCCGACTGCTCATCTCAAAAAAATCCCACATTAGGCCCGTGGCCGTCATAGACGCTCATGGAGCAGGGAAAAAGATCATCGCGGGCGTGCCGGTGGTGGGCAAAATGAATTTGTTTGAAAAAACGATCGCAGACCATGACATCGATTTGATCATCCAAACGGACCATCTGGAGCAAACCCTCAACATCCTCAACTACGCCTTTGCCAACAACCTTCAATACCTCATGCCGCCGCACCTGCTCGGCATTTTCCAAGGCCATCAAAAAGTGGAAGAAACCGAGGGCATGCCCATGCTGAACGTGACTCCGCGCCCGTACTGGTGGCACGCGATTTGGTAAGATCAATTTATGAAATGTCTTATTTTGGCCGGCGGGTTTGCCACGCGGCTTTGGCCGCTTTCCGAAAAAAAGGCGAAACCGCTGCTCCACCTTAAAGATCGCCCGCTGCTCTCCCACTTGGTTGAAAAATTGCCACGGGAATTGCCGATCCTGATTTCAGTGAATCGAGCCTTCGCGGAAGGGATTGAACAGTGGGCCAAAATCCATTCAGACCGACAAATCCAGGTGGTGGTGGAAGATTCTGAGAACGATGAGGGAAAACTTGGCGCCCTGGCCGCCACAGCGTTTGTCATTCAGTCGCAAAAAATAGACGAAGACCTTTTGCTCATGGCCGGCGACAATTATTTCGGCTTCAGTTTTTCTGACTTTATCGCTCATTTTTCGGCCAAGAGCGGATCCGCCTCTGGCGGAAAAAACAATCCCCTGCTCGCCGCTTACGATATCGGAAGTAAAGAATCCGCCCGTAAATTCGGCGTCGTGGTGACCCAAGATGGCCGCGTCACCGAGTTCCAGGAAAAGCCCGCACAACCCAAAAGCACGCTCGTCAGTACCGGTTGCTACCTGTTTCCGCAAAAAAATCTGACGGATATTGTGGAGTATTCCAAAACCCACAAAGACAATCTTGGCGGCATTTTTGAATACTTCCTCAAGCGCGGAGAAATGATCGACGTGTTCCGTTTTACTGAACCGTGGTACGACATCGGCTCGTTCGACGCCTATCTCCAAGCCAATTCCGAGCTCCTCGCCGGCGCCGTGATCCAGGAAGAAAGTGTGATTTTAGAGGGAAACAACCGACTGGAAAAAGGCGTGTACCTCGGCAAAGGCGTGCACGTGACTAACTCGCTCATCGACAACTGCATCGTTCTTGACAACTGCGTCATCAATAATTGTGTCCTCCGAAACTGCGTGATCGACGAAGACTGCTCTTTGAGAGGAATTGATTTGAGTCACCAAATGCTCCGCGCCGGCAGCAGGATTGAAAAATAGCTGATTTTGTGATAGAATTAAGAGATGAAACCAGATATAGAACCCAGACGGAAGGGATTAATCATTGGAAGTGCTCTTGTGGCAGCGTTGGCGGCATGGCTGGCTGTGAAAGGGGAAAGGGAAGTTCCGGTCGTGAGCAAAACCCGAGATCAGGCCGGACACGTCATTGACGGTGACGTGCAACGAGCTGCAATGGTAGCAGCCGGCCGAGCTAAACTAAAAGAAGCTGGAACATTTTCTCCTCCAGAACCTTTAACGGTGGATAGTGCTTTGCGACTGGCGAGAGAGGGAAATTTTGAGGCGGCTCAATGGCTCGTGGGCAAACTAAGGGCAAAAAGAGCAAGATTATTAGAAAGTGGAGCAGGGGCAGATATAAATGATCCTGAGTTTAGGGCTAACGCCACAGCAGAAGCGATCGAACAAGCGCTGGAAGAAAGTAGGATGCATAACCCTGAAGAAGAGTGGGAAAGCGCGAGTAAAAAAATCGCAAACCAAGAAGGAGTTTCTTTAGAGGAGTGGGCAACATTTGAGGCAGCTATTGATATCGTAAGAAGTATGGAAGAATTAATAGATTTTTCTGAAGACATTGGAGCGAATCTGAATGTTGATGTACAGTACAAAACCATTTTGCAAGCCTTGATAAATGTCGGAGAACTTGGAGCCCATAATCCTTTATTGACTCGTTTGCTCGGATTAAGCGAAGAGGGTCTTAAAGATTTGATGGAAGAAGCCATCGTACAAAACCCGCTCATTCCAGAAAGTGAGCGGCTGAGCGATGAAAACATCGCCAGCCTACGAGCGTGGTATGGACTCGTGGAAGTTCAGTAATTGCCTAGCACTTACGACATATTCTGCTAATTTAGACAAATCATATCACTTATTGCAACGGAT
>JAZDOH010000011.1:0-5051 GCA_043798815.1 Candidatus Peregrinibacteria bacterium
AGATCAATTGATAAACTATTAGCAGATCATTTAACAAACAAAATCATGAGTCCGGCACAATTACTCAGAGCGCAAAAAATCATTTCCACCCGTGAATTTCAATCCAAATTCGCGGCAATGGTTAAGAAAGCGAAACGGGATAAAACTTTTTACCATGTCGTTCGAAATGGCAAGAGCTTGGGCGTATTCTTGCCAATTGGCTTTTGGGAAGACTTTCTGGAAAGTTTCGTAGCCCTGCAATCCAGAAAATAATTGCCACTCGTCGGGTTTTCCATTATGATCATCTCCGTACATGCATCACTTAAAAAAACACAAAAACGGTTTGCGGGTCATCACCACACCGATTGAGGGAACCAAATCCGTCACGGTGCTTTGCCTGGTCGGAGCGGGTTCGCGCTATGAGCACAAAGCGATCAATGGCATTTCGCATTTCCTGGAACATCTGTTTTTTAAGGGGGCCAAACGGTACAAAAACGCGGCGGAGGTTTCTTCCGCCATCGATTCGGTCGGCGGGGATTTCAACGCGTTCACAGGAAAGGAATATGCGGGCTATTACGTAAAACTCGCGTCCCATCAAAAAAAAGTCGCGTTCGACGTGATCGGCGACATGATGCTCAATGCCACATTTCTCCCCCACGAAATTGAAAAAGAGCGAGGGGTCATTCTCGAGGAATACAACATGTACCAAGACACGCCCATGTACCAGGTCGGCTGGGATTTTGAGAAATTGCTGTTTGGCGACCAGCCCATGGGATGGGATCAAATTGGTGAAAAAGACATCATCAAAAAACTGACGCGCCAAGAATTCACGGATTACAAGCATGCGCTCTACACGCCCGACAACACCGTGATCAGCGTGGCGGGGGATGTGACGGAAAAAGAAGTGGAAAAGCTGGTGGAGGAATTTTTCCCGTTTCACGATGGCAAGCGAGCGTTCGGCTATTTGCCATACAAATCTCATGCAGAAGGGGAGCGGGTGATCGCCCAGCACAAAAAACCGAACAAGCCCACCTCATTCTCGGGGCGGAAGGCGTGCCGGCTCGGCATCGGGACGAATACACGGAAAAAGTGTTGGCAGCCATCCTCGGCGGCAACATGAGTTCCCGCATGTTCTTAAACGTCCGCGAAGCAAAGGGCTTGTGCTATTACATCAAGAGCGGCACCGATGATTACGCCGACACGGGAGTCATTTCCACTTCGGCTGGCGTGGATGTGAAACGAATCGACATGGCGATTGAAGGAATTTTGGAGCAGTACGCGCTCATTATGAAGGAACCGGTGGGGAAGGCAGAGCTCAACAAAGCCAAAGAATTCATGAAAGGTAAAATCGTCCTGCGACTGGAAGACAGCGAGGAGTACGCGCATCTGATGGGCAAGCAGGCACTCCTGTATTCCAAAGTGGAGGATGTGGAACGCATTTTGGAAAAAATCGACGCCGTCACTTCAGAAGATATTTTACGTCTTTCTCAATCGCTTTTTGTCGAAGACCGCTTGCGCCTGGCCATTATTGGGCCTTATGATAAGCAGGAACATTTTTCCAAACGGCTACATTATTAATTATGAATTACGAATTACGAATTACGAATTATGAGTTATAATAGTGTTGAAAATTTATAGAATTTGTAATTTGTAATTAATAATTCGTAATTTAAAAATATATGGAACGCACTTTAGTTCTCATTAAGCCCGACGGCATTCAGCGCGGTTTGATCGGCGAAATTACCAAGCGCTTTGAGCAAAAGGGACTCAAGCTCGTGGGCATGAAGATGATGCACTTGGATGAAGCGGTCATTTTGGAACATTACGCGCACCTGAAAGACAAACCTTTTTTCAGCGGCATTAAAAAATTCATGCGCAGTACGCCTGTCATTGCTCAGTGCTGGGAGGGGGTAGAAGCAGTAGAGGCCGTCCGAATTTTGGTTGGCATCACTAAGGCTCGTGCCGCCGGCGCCGGCTCCATTCGCGGAGATCTGGCCATGAGCTTCCAATGCAATGTAGTGCACGCGTCCGATAGCGAGGAAACCGCTAAAAAAGAAGTCACCCGATTCTTTAAGAAAGACGAAATTTACAATTACGACAAAACCGAGTACATGCACGTATACTCAGATGATGAAACGAAATAACGATATAACGAAATAACAGAAAAGTAATTAAGTTATTTCGTTAAAAGTTATTTCGTTATTCAGAATAGAGAAGCGTGATTTTGAAAATCCCCAAGTTGTCCTGCAGGATTCCGATACCGATTTGTTGCCAGTTGCTTTCGACGATGGCCGTGTTTCGGAGGATTTGGTCGCGGGCGGAGGAAAAACTCGTGTTGCCCACCAAATACGTTCCCAATCGATGCGTGACCGAAGCGGCGCGGAGAATGTCAAACAGCGACTGACCGTCCGGATCAGTGAAATCAAAAAAGTCCCGTTGCACCATGGTGGCACACCAGTTTTGGGCGAAATCGGTGAGCGTGGGGTCGGCAGCCAGGGGAGTTGAGCGTTTTTTGTTGATGGCGGTCAAAAGTTCCGAGCGCAGCGCTTCCACATTGCTGAGATTGAAAGGTTCCGCGGAAAACAATTCGACAAAAATATAACTTCCATCCTCATTCTCGGCTACACCGATGCCAAGGCGAGTCCATTCGGAATTGAGAATGGAAGCCCGGTGGATCGCGCTGCGAAGTAAGCCGTAATGGGCGAGCGCGGGCGTTTGTTCCTGGGCGAGATTTTCTGACACCGTTTGAGTGATGCCGTGCGATGATCGAAGTTCATTCACGCTTTGCCCATTGGGATTCCAGTGGCCGAAATAATGATTCTTCACCATGTCTTCCGCGCGCGCCTGAGCCAGAGCGCTCAAAGAATCATCGAGCGTCACCTTGGATCGCACTTGTGCCTGACGATCCTGATTCACCAGATCTAAAAATTCCTTGGGAACTTTTGTCACATCCAGTTTCATCAAAGATTCTTTGAAATCCGTGGGGTTGGGGAGCAAAGGGAAACTGCCGGCGGGATACAGCGGAATGTTGATCGCGGCCAACCCCTCCGCGTTGTTGATTTCCAAAAAATGCAATCCCGCATGATGCACCCGGTAGCTCAAGGTAACGTTGGACGTTCCCGTGGGGAAAACGGAAAGATTGTTTTTATTTTTAATGGGCTGGACGCTCGCTTTTAAATCAACGGTTTCCACTTCGCCGTCCGGCAAAATAAACGCGGCTTGCGATCGGATGGCGGTTTTGGTGTTGAAAGAAAAACGGATGAAATCTCCTAGAGACGTCGTGGTGGGCAAACCGGTAACGGTAATTTCTTCCGGTTTCACCAAATAATCGTGATGAGTGACGGCAGAAAGAGTGAACACCTGAGGCTTGCTCCACGCGAGGATACCGGAGGTGAGGAAAGAGGAAGTGGGTCGGTTGATTCCTCTTAAGATCACCTGAACCGGACCTTCCGTAAATCCGGAAAACTCAGAAAAAACCGGCCGCCAAATCGCCTCATCATCCAAGAGAACTTTTTTAAATTGTTCTCCTTGGGAGAACGTGAGCTGGAACGCGTTGTAATTGCCCTTGTCCCATTGCAGTTGAGGCCAGCCTTCATCAAAACCGATCGTGGGAAGAGGCGGAGGCAGGAGTGACGATTGTTCTTTTTCACTCAGGCACGCGTACGACAAACTTTTAACCGGAACCAAATTTGTACTGCCATTCAGTCCGGGGATCATCCCCAATTCATAATTGCCGGGCGCGGGGAAGCTGAAGTGAGCGATGAATTGTCCTTCAGCGTCCACGGGAGCGGGAAACGTCAGCGGCACGCCGTCGCTGCCTCGCAACACAACGGTTATGATTTTTTCCGTGGACGTGGTTTTTCCGGAAATTCGGACGAGCTCGTCCGTCACGAATCGGTCGGGAAGAGCTTGATCCAATACAAAATCCTGGAACGCCGTTGCGCTTACCGTTTCACCTTGCCTGTCTGGGCAGGTTTGGGGCATTTGGGCAGTGAGCAAGTCGTTGACTTCGGGCGCAGGGGTAGGAGTAGGATTAGAAGGAGCCGGCGTTTCGGAGGGGGCTTCGGTCACTTCTATCGTCACGAAAATCACCCCGCGTGAAAGCGACGCGATGGATTCGAACGCGGCTTTGGAAAGATCCACAATTCGCTCGGAATTTCCATAAGGCCCGCGGTCGTTCACGCGCACAGTAACCGATTTTCCATTTTCCGTGTTGGTCACCTTCAGCCACGTTCCAAACGGATAAGTCCGGTGAGCCGCCGTGAGATTCGACGCGTCAAACACATCTCCGCTGGCGGTGGTTTTTCCATGAAAACGACCGGCGTAATAACTGGCCTTCCCGTATTCATCGGCTTTTGGCGCCCGGCTCAGCCGGTACATGAGTTCCGCCAGCATTCCCCGATTTACCGCACTCGCGGGATTCACATTCTCGTCGCTGGTTTGATCTAGCAATTTGGCCAGCTTGGCGTAAGCGAAGTAGGGGCCGAACCAAGCATCCGCCGGAACATCTAGATAAGGATTGGAGTTGGGCGTCTTGGCTACAATAGTATTGGTTTCCAGGATGATCTTTAAGACTTCCGCCAAATTCACCGTATCACCGGGGCGGAAAAAACCGGTTTCCGAATCTCCACGGATCACCCCCAGATTTTTGGCCTTGGCCACGAATTTGTCGTACCACACGCCTGGCATCACATCCGGAAACAGTTCCGTACCATTGTCGATTTCCGGGGCAAAAATATCGGAACCGAGCAAAACGAGCTTCACCGCTTCTGCCCGGTTCACTGGCTGGTCAGGACGAAATGATTGATCGGCATAACCCTGAATCACCCCTTTTTGAGCCAAAGCCTGAATGGCCTGGTAATGAGGGTTGCCTGTGGTCACATCCAAAAATACAATATCTGCCGCCAGCGCAGGCGAGAATATCCCCGGCAAAAGGAGGAAGGCAATGAACGCGGTGAAAAGAGGGCGACGCCAATTCATGGTTGAGCAAATTCGACCTGCCCATTATACTCAATTCATGCCGCTTGATCCATGCTAAGACATCCATACTTTTTAAGCATCGTGATTGCCAC
>JAZDOH010000005.1:0-4369 GCA_043798815.1 Candidatus Peregrinibacteria bacterium
CCGGTAGCGGTTCTGTCCGCGCATACTCCTGGCCGTGATGCTCAGAAAGATGGCGCCGAGGAAGGCGCTCACCACGCTGACGTTAGGTCCGAGACCCAACTTTAGCACCACGTACGGGTAGCTGAAGGAAATGATCGTGGTCACGAGGATCGCACCGATCCACGTTTGCCACGACATCTCCGTATTGACTGTTTTCAACTCTCTAGGCAGTTTTTTCATGGCCATCATCCTTTCTATTATCCAGACGGTTTTTGGCCGCTGGACCCCTCCGCCGTAGCGAAGAGTTCCCCGGTTGGGGCAAGGTTTTTTGCTCGTACCGCCGGATCCCTCCGAAGGCTTAGAGCTTTGAGTCCTGCCCCATGCGGGGCTTTCCGGAGGCGCTTATTGTTTGCCCCTCGCGGATAACCCCTTTTACCGGGGAGAAAGGACTCATTAGAATTTGTAATCAAACTGCTTGTCAAAGAACAGGCCTTTTTACACTCGAGAGATAAAAAGACACAAAAAAGATTCTCCTTTACGCACAATCCAAGACCTGGTCGCTGATGAATGCATCAAGACATGGGTCATAGGGAGGTGAATAAAGGAGGACATTGTAACCATCCTTTATCTTATTTGTAAAGCGTCTCATTATGTCATTCCATGAAATGCTTGACTTTCTTTACATGTTTGTTAAAATAGTCAAGACTTTTTAAACATCATGAGAATGATTAAACGATCGATATTAAAAACTCTTCAAAAAGCCATGGCCGACCGGACGATGACCGTGCTCATTGGAAGCCGACAGGTTGGAAAAACATTTTTGATGCGGCAACTGGCTGCTTCACTGCCTAAAAAAAGGCAAAATATTTTTTTAATAGGAGATGATCCGGAGGTCACAGAAGTCTTTGAAACATTGACGCGGTTTGAAGGATTTTTGAGAAGTAATGGCATTGACCCGGAAAAACCGATTACGATTTTTGTAGATGAATTTCAGCTGATTCCGGAAATTTCAAAAAAATTAAAATGGTTCTACGACGCTAGGCCGCGCTGGAAATTCGTGCTTTCGGGATCTTCAAGCCTGAATATCTCTAAAAACCTCAAAGAGGCGTTGGTAGGCCGAGTCACGGTTTTTCCGATCCATCCGGCCTCCTTTGAGGAATTTCTATCCTACAAAGATCCGGGGGCTTTTAAAACCTACCAAAACATTAAACTGGAAACCCTGAAAGAATTCAAGGTACCGGAACGTCTGCGGGAATGGTTTAACCATTATTTGCTTTATGGGGGATATCCTGCCGTAGTGATCGCTAAAAATACTGACAAAGCGCTCGAAACGCTGGACAACATCGTGAGGACATATATCTACCGGGATATCAAAGCCTACATTAAAGAAATTAAACCGGCCCATTTTAACCATTTGGTGACAGCACTGGCGCTACAAACGGGAAATTTGCTAAGCGTGAATAACCTGTCTCAGTTTCTCGGCATGAGCTACAGAAAGGTGGAAGAATATTTATACTTTTTAGAAGAACTTTTTGTCATCAAAAGAGTGATGCCCTTCAGTTCAAAAGCATCGAAAGAGATCAAAAAAATGCCCAAAGTCTATTTTTTAGACACGGGCATCCGTAACATGGTCATCAAGGTTTTTACTGAGATCATGCACCGGCCTGACAAAGGCGGTTTACTGGAAAATGGAGTTTTTGCAGAACTCAATTGTCATTTAGACGTTTTGAGCATCCTCCGGTTCTGGCGCACCAAGCAGGGAACAGAAGTGGATTTGGTTGTTCGCAAAAATGAAAAGCAAATCCTGATCGAGATCAAAAGCCGACAGTACCAAACAACACCTCATCTGCTTCCCTTTGGCTCTTTTGAAAACATTCATGGAAAAGCTGATCAAAAAATAATCGTTCATATGGGCAATGATTTAATTCGTCAAAAAAACGTGCTTCTTCTGCCAGCCTGCCTGAGCGGAAAAATAAGCACCTTGTTATGAAAGCCCTCATTTTTGACATGGACGGCGTGATGATTGATTCGGAACTGCATTGGCAGGATGACGAATGGGCGATGATCGCGAAAATGATCCCCCATTGGACGGAGGCGGATCATGCTAAAATCCTCGGCAAGAGTATTACGGACATTCACGCTCTGCTTGTGAAGGATTACGGTTTGCCCATAAGCCGGGAAGCATTTTTGGCACAGGTGGAAGGGATCGCCCATAAAATTTATGCCGAAGAAACGAATTTGATGGAGGGGCTTTTGGAAGTGCTGAACAAACTCAAAGGGCAGGTGCCCATGGCGATGGCCTCTTCCGCGAAGCGGAACTGGATTGAACAGGTGGTTCAGCGGTTCAGCCTTCAGCCTTTTTTTAAAGCCATTGTGAGTTATGAAGACATCGGCAACCGCCCAGGCAAACCCGCTCCGGATATTTACCTTTTCACCGCCAAAAAACTCGGCATGGCTCCCGCCGATTGCTGGGTTATTGAGGACTCACAAAATGGAGTGCTTTCCGCTAAAGCAGCCGGCATGAAAGTGATTGGCTTTAAAAACGGCTTTAACGAATCTCAAAACCTATCCCAGGCTCACACAATGATCAAAAGCCTCAAGGAACTCGATACTAAACCGCTAACATCTTAATTGAAATATCCACTCCGGCGGGGAGGGAAAGGCTGGAAAGAGCATCGATGGTGGCAGAGGTGGTTTCACGCAAATCAACCAGTCGCTTGTGGATGCGCATTTCAAATTGCTCGCGGGCGTCTTTAGAAATGAACGTTGCGCGGTTGAGCGTAAACTTTTTGATCTTGGTGGGCATGGGAATCGGCCCGGCCACAATCGCCCCCGTGCGTTCGGCGGCTTCGATAATGATTTTCACGGCTTTATCGATGATCATGTGATCAAACGATTGCAAGGTGATCCGGATGCGCTGTTCTACAGCCTTTTCTTCTTTTTTCTTGGTAGCCATGAAATGTTAAAGGTCAGCCTTATTTAATGATTTTAGTCACCACGCCTGCTCCAACGGTACGTCCGCCTTCACGGATGGCAAAGCGGGTTCCTACGTCCAAAGCGACGGATTTGCCCAGGGAAACCTTCAATTTAACGTTATCGCCGGGCATCACCATTTCCGCTCCCTCCGGAAGGAACACTTCACCCGTCACATCCGTGGTGCGGATGTAGAATTGGGGTTTGTAGCCCTTAAAGAATGGAGTGTGACGTCCGCCTTCCTCTTTGGTGAGCACGTACACCTCGGTATCAAATTCGGTGTGAGGTTTGATGCTGCCGGGTTTGGCCAACACTTGTCCGCGTTCGATTTCTTCACGTTCAATGCCGCGGAGGAGTAATCCGACGTTGTCGCCCGCTTGCCCCTGGTCGAGCAATTTGCGAAACATTTCCACTCCCGTGACGACCACCTTGCGGGTTTCACCCAATCCGACGATTTCCACTTCTTCGTTTATCTTCACAATGCCTTGTTCAATACGACCGGTAGCCACCGTGCCGCGTCCCTTGATGGAGAAAATATCTTCCACTGGCATCAAAAAGGGCTTGTCGAGCACGCGCTTGGGCTCGGGAATGTATTCGTCGAGGGCGTTGAGGAGCTGCACAATGCACTCACTCGCTGGGCCTTTAGGATCTTCCAAAGCTTTAAGGGCTGAGCCGCGAATGATGGGGGTTTTGTCTCCGGGGAATTCATATTTGGTAAGCAGTTCCCGAACTTCCATTTCCACCAAATCCAAAAGTTCAGGGTCATCCACCATGTCCACCTTGTTCATGAACACCACGATGTAAGGCACTTCCACCTGGCGAGCCAGGAGGATGTGTTCACGGGTCTGTGGCATCGGACCGTCCGCCGCGGAAACCACGAGGATCGCGCCGTCCATTTGAGCCGCGCCCGTGATCATGTTTTTGATGTAGTCAGCATGACCGGGGCAGTCCACGTGCGCGTAGTGGCGCTTGGGAGTTTCATACTCCTGATGGGACGTGGCAATGGTAATACCGCGTTCCTTTTCTTCCGGAGCGTTGTCGATTTGATCAAAAGTGACCGCTTTGTTAATACCACCAAATCGCGCCGCAGCCACATTCGTGATCGCGGAAGTTAGAGTGGTTTTACCATGGTCTACGTGACCGATGGTCCCGACGTTAACGTGGGGTTTATTGCGTACAAACTTGCCTTCAGCCATAAAAATTTCAATTAAAATTTAAAAAGCAGAGGGAGTTTAGCAAATCCCGTGAAAAGTGTCAAAGGATTTTAGAAAAACAAAAAAATTATCGCAAACAAAGGGCTTGCGAATGTAACGTAACACCACTGGCAAAGTAAGAGTAAGCTCTGCATTTCCAGCCATCTTTATGTGTAGTAATTGTAACACGAAGAGCGGTTTGATATGCTCCAGTTATTTGGGCT
>JAZDOH010000045.1:0-9397 GCA_043798815.1 Candidatus Peregrinibacteria bacterium
GGGGTACATCGCCCAGCCGCACACGTCGGCGGGGCGCGTGCCGACGAGCCGGGCGTATCGGATGATGGTGGATCAAATACAACCGGATCAACGTCTGTTCGCGAAGGTTCGGCAGGATTTGGATCGGGTTCGTAAACACTACCTTCTTCAGCGGACCAAGGAACAGCTTTATGAAATCGTAGCCATTTTGGCCGCGGCCACCCAAAATGTGAGCTTTGCCACCCTTCCGGAACTGGAACGCGTGTTTTATGTGGGCGTGGGAAATATTTTAAAGAAACCTGAATTTTCCTCGGATCCCGCGGCGACTACACGGGTGGTGGAAACCCTGGAACACAATCTTTATGACGCGTTGTGCGAACTGGAAGTCCGGCCGGAAGGGGCTGTGTATATTGGAGAAGAAAATCTCATTCCTGAATTCCAGAGCTGTTCCCTCCTTGCCATTCCGTACAAACACAATGGGTTTAAAGGAGTGCTGGGAATTTTGGGACCCACGCGCATGGATTACGCGTACAATTTGGCGGCGCTCAAAGCCGTTCTTGAACTCCTTAATTAAAACCCATGGCTGTTTTTTTGGGAATTGATCCGGGTTTGCTCACCATTGGGTTTGGGGTTGTTGAGGGCGAACGGGACGATTATAAATTCGTGGATTGCGGCGTCATCAAAACGAGTCCGGCCGATTCCCTGGCGGAACGGTTGGCCATGATCCAAAAAGATTTGGCTGATTTAATCAAAACCTTTCATCCCGTCGCCGTTGGGGTGGAGGAACTGTTTTTCGCTAAAAACGTGACAAATGCAATCAAAGTAGCACATGCGCGCGGGGTGATTTTGCTGGAAGCGGCTCGGGCTGGCCTTCCGGTTCTTGAGTTCACGCCCCTGCAAGTTAAAAGCAACATTTGCGGCTACGGGAAAGCGGAAAAACAGCAAATGCAGTCCATGATCCAAAAAACACTGGGGCTTTCTCGCGTTCCAAAGCCTGACGACGCCGCGGACGCGCTGGGGGTTGCCTTATGCACCGCACGTGTGTTTGTATCGCGGCAAAAAATTTGATACCATCTTTTCCGATAGATGTTTTTTCATTCATGCGTAAATTTTTCGCCATTCTCGGCGGTCTGGTTCTAGCGGCGGTTCTTGCCGTTGGTTACCGCGCCTGGAGTCAGGGGGTTGGATGGCAGGAATTGAATGCGGCTAAAATCCGCGAGCTGGTTTTATCGTTCCGTTCTTCCGAGCCACTCGGCGATGAAGAGGGGGCGCCTAATATCGAAGTGATCCAGCCGGAAGAAGAAAATTTGTCTTACGACGAACGGATCAAGAAGGGTGATTACTTTTCTGAACGTGGATTTTTGACGCTGGCGGCCAATGAATACGTGAAGGCGGCGAACCTGGAATCGGATCGGACGGAACCTTACTTTAAATTGATCCAAACCCATTTTGCCCTGGGCGATTACGAAAAGGCCCGCCGGAATGTGGATACCTTGCTGTTGCTGGAACCTCAAAATCCACAGGCTCAATTGTGGGGAGTGCATTTGGATTTAAAACAGGGCCATTTGCCGGAAGCCCAGGCGTCGATCGATCAGCTCTCCCAAAAGTTCAGCGATGACCCCCAACTGGATTATCTCAAGGGAATTTTTGCAATTTTAAACAACAATTACGATGCAGGGAAACAATCGCTCCGAAAGGTCGTGAACGAATCCCCTACCCCGGATTTTCTGGAAAAAACGAATCGACTGTTGGAGGCTTACCGCGAATTTGAATTCGCCCAAGCCGCCGAGCCCCTGTACCTCGGAGAACTGTTGGCTCGCGCGTTCAACCAAAATAAAGATTACGAATGGGCGATCTTTAAACTCAAAGAAGTCCTGCGCACCCGATCTGACCTCCGTGACTCATGGATTTTGCTCGGCTTCTCTTATCTGAACTTGGGAGAACATTACTTTGCCCTGACGGCTTTTGAGAAAGCCTACCAACTCGATTCTGAATGGCCCGCCACCCAGTACTTTTTAGGACTGACGCATCAGGAATTGGGCGACACGGAAAAAGCCATCCTGTATCTGAATTACGCCCTGAGTAATCAATTCGAACCTCAGCTCGCGGTCAAACAAAAACTGGCTGAGCTTTATATGGATACCAAAAATTACTCCGAGGCCGCCCGGCTTTACGGGGAAATCCTGAAAATGAATCCCACCGACATCCAGGGATTTGTTAGCCCCATTTGGCTGCAGCTGGATATTTTGAATCAACCGGAAGAAGCGCTCAAGCTGGCTCAGTTGGCCTGGAACGCGTTCCCTAACCACCCCATGGCGCATAACTTGCTCGGCTGGGCTCAAGTTGGCACGGGCGACTGGGATGAGGCGGAAAAGAACCTTAAAAAAGCTCTCGAACTCGATCCGAATTTGGCCGCCGCCTATCTGAATCTTGGAAAACTGTATGAAAAGCAAACCCGACCTGAAGAAGCCAAAACCGCGTATCAAAAAGCTTATGAACTGGATTCCAACGGTTCCATTGGCCAGTCCGCGGCCGCACGATACAATGACTTATTGGGACTTGGAACCAAAAACTAAATGACCTTATTTAATTTTCACTATCATCCTTTTTTTAAACCTTTTCTGGTTCTTTTGGTGATAGGCCAATTGGCTTTTGCGCTGTTCAGTTCCGGATATACCGCTCCGCGTCATGAAGGGCGAATTTTTGCCACCATCGGCGTTAAGTTGGGGGAGCAGGTCGATCTGAGTAAACTGAATGAAGCGGCTCACTACTTTGGCCAAACCATCATCGGCTGGACCAAATTCCCTCATTTTTTGGAGCAGATGAAAGCCAAAGCCACCTTGCCAGCGGACGTCGGGTTTTCCGCCCACATGCAGGAACGCCAAAACATAGTCTTTACATTCACTTCTGTAGAACCTCTCACTCAGGATCACTTGAACGGGGCGCGGGATTACCTGCAAAGCAAACTCACTGAATACAACCGCTCCTCTAGCACGGGATTCACGCTGAGCAATGTGGATTACGAAATCCTTGAAACCACCAGATCCTACGCCTCGGGCGCTTTGCTCACTTTGATTGTCTCGGCAGGCCTTGTCCTCGTTTGGATTTACGGAAAATTTTTGCTTTAACCCGTGCTGCCAAAGCCTCCGCGGGTGGGTTTTTTGATTTGTTTCACTTCTTTGAATTTGGCGCGATCCACGCGAACAAATAGCCCCTGGGCGAGCTTGGTCCCTCGCTCGACGGTGACGGGTTTTTGAGTGAAATTAAAAACCTGAATTTTCACCTCGTCGTTTTCGCCGCAATAATCCTGGTCGATGATGCCGATGCCGTGTGGTTTGGTGAGCCCGTGTTTGCGTGGCATGGAGCTTCTGGCCGCGACGATGAGCGCGTAGCCTTTGGGCACTTCCACAATCACATTGGCAGGGATCAGGGCAATTTCACGAGTGTTGATGGTGACGGTTTCGCGGCTTAGCAAATCAAACCCCACCGCCCCCTGTGTTTCATATTGGGGCAGGGGTAACGTTGGATCAATGCGTTTGAGACGTACCTTCATACTTAAAGGTTGGCCATGGTTTCCGAGGCGTTCAGCCGAATGCCGGGAGCCATGGTAGAAGTTATGGTGATCGAATTGACGTAAGTCCCCTTTACACCTCCAGGACGGCTGTCGCGGATGGCCTTGAGCAGGGTTTTTAAGTTGTTTTCCAATTCCGCGTCCGGGAAGGAGACTTTTCCAAAAACCATGTGCACATTCCCCTCTTTGTCATTGCGGTATTCCACGCGGCCTTTTTTAAGCTCCGTCAGAGTCTTTTTAACATCGGTGGTCACCGTGCCCGATTTGGGATTGGGCATCATGCCTTTTTGCCCCAGGGTTTTGGCTACCTTTCCTAAATGCCTCATCACATCGGGGGTCGCGATGATGATGTCGTAATTGATTTTTCCCTTTTCAAATTCTCCAATCAGATCCTCGAGGCCTGCCTTGGTGGCTCCGGCCGCGAGCGCTTCTTTGACTTTGTCATCCGACACCACAGCGGCGATTTTATAGGATTTTCCCGTGCCATGAGGAAGCACGACGGTTCCGCGAAGACTTTGATCGTCTTTTTTGGAATCCAGGCTCAAATTCATATGAAGTTCGGCGGTTGCGTCAAACTTTACCGGATTCGTTGCTTTGAGCAATGCGATGGCTTCGGCTAAAGAATAAAAGGACTTTCCCTGGAGTTTTTCCAGAGCTGCCCGATACTTTTTACTGCGTCCTGACATAAGAGTGTGATTGCGTGGTACTAGCGGCTTTCGAGGCCTCCCACTAAAATAAATTTTAATTAATCTCCAATGGTCACGCCCATGCTGCGAGCGGTGCCGGCGATAATGAGCATCGCGGCTTCCACGTCATTGGCGTTCAGATCCGGCAACTTTTTTTCAGCGATCTCGCGCAGTTTGGCGCGGGGCAATACGCCCACTTTTTCTTTGTGAGGCACTCCGCTCCCCTTTTTCAATCCGATGGCCTTTTTGATCAATTCGGCCGCAGGAGGGGTTTTAGTGATGAACTTGAATGTGCGATCTTCGAACACCGTGATTTCCACGGGGATGATGGTGTCGCCTTCCACTTTGGTACGTTCATTAAATTGGGAACAAAATTCCTGGATGTTGAGCCCATGTTGACCCAAGGCAGGACCTACTGGTGGAGCTGGGTTGGCCTTTCCGGCAGGAATTTGAAGCTTGACGATGGTCTTGATTTTTTTAGCCACGGGATGAAGTAAATTAAGAACTAAATAAAACGGTTGAGGTGGTGATTAAACTTTTGACGACTTGGAAGTCTTGAGGAGAGTTTTTATCGAATTGGAAACCAAACACATTGTCTTTGATCTGAACCATCAGAAAGGAATATTCGGGAGCGTTCAGGTCATTGAAGTAAAAGCTTCCGTCTCCGAACTCGTTGGTCTCATTCAGGCTTTCCGTGGCGTCCAGTGTTTCCAGGAATTTGAGCTTGAGGTTGAGGTAGTTCAGGCCGCCCTGATCTTTTTTCCCCTGAATTTCGTAGAGCATCAGTTGATTGGCGCCCGGTTTTTCCAACCGGCTTTGATACACGCGCAACTCGGGAAGACCCGTCACATCAATCTTTTCAAACAGATGAGTGGTTCGGATCCGCCGGGCCAGAGAATATTCGAGAGCCAGGGGATCTTTTTTAAGGAGAGATTCCGTGTAGTTCGGGGCTGCATCAGGGCTTGAAACGGTTGAGCCTGAGCGAAGGTGCGAAATATTGAACGTGTAGTCCGCAGCCGCGAACAGAAGTATGAGGATTAAAAGAACAATGGCAAAGGAGGATCGTTTCATATCACTTTTTTTTGACCTGTGTAAAGTCCAATTCAATGGGGGTTTCACGGTCAAAAATGGAAACCAGCACTTTCACTTTGCCTTTTTCGGGGTCCACCTTGTCTACAATTCCGTCGTAATTGGCAAAAGGACCGCTTGTGATCGCCACGTGTTCACCCAGTTTGAATTCGATTTTGAATTTGGGTTCCCCGGCGCCGGTGCGCTTTTCAATGATTCCGTATTCTTCCGGGGTGACGGGAACGGGGATGTTGCCCGACCCCACAAATCCGGTGACGTTGGGGGTGTTTCGCACCACGTACCAGGAATCATCCGTCACAATCATTTCTACCAATACATAACCGGGGAAAATGCGGCGCTTTTCCTGCACCGGTTCCCCGCGCTTGATGACGATTTGGCTTTCTTTAGGGACGCGAATGTCAAAAATATAATCCTGCATGTTTAAAGCGTCGATGCGCTGGCGCAGGGCTTTTTCCACGGCGTCTTCATAACCGGAATACGTGTGCAACACGTACCAGTGCCGGCCGGTTCCTTTGGCCTGCTTTCCCTGGGACGTTCCCCAATGGGGACGTTCCATTTTTTCACCCTGAGAACCAGAAGCGGTGGATTTTGACATGCGCTTTAAAGCTTAAAAAACTAAAAGGGATCGATATCCCATGGTGAGCAATTGGTCAATGACGCCCAGCAAAAGTCCGCTCGCCACCATGAATAAAAACACAATGATCGTGATGCGCACGGCTTGCCGGCGTGTGGGCCAGGTCACGTGATGCAATTCCTGAAGGCTTTCCTGGATATAGCGTTTTAAAAACATAAATTGAAAATTAAGCCATTGGATACTATCAAAAAGCCTATGCGGGCGCAAGGCGAAATAATGGCTTTAGGTAATCCCTACAATTCGCTCATCTTCGAGTACCGGCTGAGGGATATTTTTGATGGCCTCCAGCACTTTTTTTACAAGCGTTTGAGGGTCGCTGTCAAAAAGAATTTTTTCATTCAGCGCGCGGTCACACATCCGTAAAATTTCCGGGATGTGATTGGAAAGGCCTCCGCTTTCCGTCAAAATTCCAATGACCTTGCCTTCGTCGTAAGCTACGGTGAATTCATTCAGTGACCCAATGCCGCCCCCCACAATGATGATAGCGTCGGAACTGCGAATGTTGAGGATGTCCCGCTCCATGAGCCCCATTCCGGTGTACAAAAGCACATCGTAGTATTCCCGGGGGGATTTATAGTGTTCCGAGTGTTCTTTTTCGGAGAAAGCGGGAGAAACCCCCATTACGAATCCCCCGGCCTGATGGGCGCCGAAGGCGGCCTGATCCGGAAGTCCAGGACAAGCTCCGTTGACGAGGATGCACCCCGCGCCGGCGATGTAATGACCCAATTCAATGGCCTTTTTGATGTTTTTCTGGCTTTCGCTGGTGGGGCCTGAGGCCGACCCCATCACGCCGATTTTTATTTTCATATTTTTTTAGGGTTCTTGAACTTCTTAACATTATAACATTTTTCTAAAACTATAACAAGAGATTTGCCTCTGGAAAAATGTGCTAAAATGGGTTCTCAACCAAACCAAAAATCAATGCAGATCCGTCCCCTTTCGGTTACCCACCGGCTCTCTGCCTACGGTGTGGTTCGGGCGCAAAATAATCACGTGAGAATCATCATCTTACTCGGGTTGACCGTGGTCTTGTTTTTCGTGATTTTGGGTCGCTTGTTTCAACTGCAAATCCTCAATTATTCCCTCTACAGCAAAATTGCTGAGGAACAGCATTTCGGAGCCATTGAATTGCCGGCACGGCGCGGGGAAATTTTGGTGCGTGACACGCATTCTGGGGAACTGAGCAAGCTCGCCACCAACACCACATTGGATTTGCTGTACGTGGATCCCATGATCGCTGACGAAAAATCGGAAATCGCGAAGGCTCTGGCCCCCCTGCTCTTTACCAAAAACGATTACGAGGCGTGCCTGAAAAAACCGGAAGAATGCCAATACAATGTAATCGAGGATGATCCTTACAATCGTTTCACCACTACCCAGCCGGTGTGGGATTTGGGCATCACGACCGCGCCCATCGTCGCCAACCAAGCTCCCGGCTTTAAACCCTATGAAACGCTGACGGAAGAGGCATCGGCCACCATTCTGAGAAAAATCTCTAAACTTGAAGTGGATTTTTCGATTTTAAAACGGGAGGCGGATACAGACTTGATCGCTTCGGTAGTCAACGAGCGGCTGCCGGGTATTTTCGCGGACCCAAAGCGCTTCATGATTTACGCTGATCCAACTCTGATTCCGGAAAACCGCGTCCGGGAAGTGGCACAAGCGCTTAGCGGGTATCTCGATGCGTCGATTTCAGAACTCGAGACACAGCTTTCCAGGCGCAAAGTGCGGTATGTGTTTTTAAAAAATAAACTGGATCCTGCCGTTTCCCGTCAAATCCGCGAGCTTAAACTCGAGGGGGTGGTGCTCATTCCCGAGCATTGGCGGTTTTATCCGGAAAATGCCCTGGCCGCCCACCTCCTCGGTTTCATCAACCGCGACGGAGCGGGCCAATACGGCATTGAAGGATTCTTCAATAAAGAACTTGAAGGGAAAAAAGGCACTATTTACGCCGGCAGTGATCCCTTTGGACGGCAAATCACCGTGGATGAAAGCAAGATCGTGAACGCGGTGGATGGCGACACGGTGGTGCTGACAATCGATCGGGTGGTTCAAAAGAAAGTGGAGGAGATTCTCGCCAAATCCGTGGAGGATTACAAGGCCGACAGCGGACAGGTGATTTTGATGAATCCATTTACCGGCGCCATTCTTGCCATGGCCAGTTTCCCCACGTTCAATCCGAACCATTTCAGCGACGCCTTCACGCTGAAGAAGCTGGAAAAAGACGAAAAAATCTACCCCACGATTCCCGTGTTCACGCGCAATGAAAAAGGAGCTTATCTTCCGGCGACTCCGGAAGAGTTGGAAAATCCCGACATCCAAAAATACGTTTACGAAAATAAATTCGGCCCCGGCGTGTTCAAGAACAAAACCGTTTCGGATTATTACGAACCCGGTTCGGTTTTTAAACCTATTGTGATGGGGATCGCGCTGGACAGCAAAGAGGTGGAACCCAACACCACCTTTTTTGATGACGGCCCGGTGAAAATCGATGAATTCGAGATCAAAAATTCAGACAACGTATACCACGGCAAAATGAACATGATCCAGGTATTGGAATACTCGCTTAATACCGGCATGTCGTGGGTGGCCAAAAAACTTGGAAAACAACTCACGTATCAATACTTGAAAGATTTTGGTTTCGGGGATTACACCAACATCCAATTGGAAGGAGAAACGCCCGGAAAACTGGATTACTACACGCGCTGGAGCAGGGCGCAGCTCCTCACCACCTCTTTCGGCCAAGGGATCATCGTCACCCCTCTTCAGCTCATCGCCGCCTGGGGGGCTTTGGCCAATGGGGGGAAACTGATGGAGCCTTACATCGTGGACAGTGTCATCAAAGAAAAAGAGACGATCAAAACCGAACCCAAAGTACTGAAACGCGTCATTGCGGAGGAAACATCATCGATTTTAACTTCCATGCTCATCACCGTGGTTCAACGGGGGCAGGCACGAAAGTACGCGGACATTCCCGGATTTTTGGTGGCGGCTAAAACCGGAACCTCTCAAATCGCCGGTAAGAATGGAAAATACGAAACAGGAGAGGGTTCTGTGAACACGTCTTTTGTGGGCTACATGCCCGCTTTAAAACCCAAGTTCGTGATGGTGGTTAAGTTTGACCGTCCCCGCATTGGAGACAACACCTGGGGTGTGAATACTGCGGCGCCCACCTTCCGCAAAATCGCCGATTATTTGATTGATTATTACAATCTGCAACCCTCCAATTAACTCGAGCTAACTCGGGTTGACTTTTCCAAAAAAAGTAGTAAAATAAAATACTTTCTAATCTTTCTTATGCTTATGAAAAAGTCCTTTGGGTTTTTCGCCCTCTTACTGAGTCTTTTCATCCCCTATGGCTTAACCGCGCAAGCGCTGACGTTTAGCGACGTTCCGCAAGCCTCTTCCTTTTATAGGGCTGTTTCGTATTTTACGGAA
>JAZDOH010000046.1:0-3265 GCA_043798815.1 Candidatus Peregrinibacteria bacterium
CCGTACGCGGGAGCCGCTGTTTATGGGTTCCAGGCGTATCAGGCGTTTGCGGAAGCGGGCAGCACTTCAAATACGGAACGGAGAGGTATTTTACTGCAAAAAGGCGGACTTTATACCGCTGCAACGGGCGCGGAAATTGGCATCGCGATCGCCAGCAAAGTGGCTCTTGCCGCGGGAGCGGTAGGCGCTACAACGGTCATAGCGGCTGCGGCGGCTCCCCTGCCTTATGTGTACATGGGCGAAGCGGCTCTGGAATCCAAATACGAAGCCACCAAAACCGCGCAAGAATGGGTGGAAACCGAATCGCGCCAGCTCATTCATGACTGGATCAGCACGACGAGTTTGGGAGCTGGGGAGGCTTATCGGCTGGGCACGAACCAAGCGGAAATTGAGCGTGAAAAAAAGGCGACGAACCGCAAAATCGCGGAAGCATTGATTCTGCAGCAACAAGATCCTGGCAAGCCCGCCGACCCGGATCGATTGCATTATCTGGAAGTCATCTGCAACTTCAAACCGCCCGCCAATTATCGTGACGCGGTTGGTTATTTACGGGATTCGAGAATTTACGCGGATCTCATGAGCTCACGACGGAAAGCTTTGAGCGAACAACGATCGATTGTGATCGGAGCTGTGGAGCTGACCGACGCACGTTTTGAAAATCCGGATGCCCAGGCGATTGGAGAATTACTCCAGGCCAACCGGGGACAGGAAGTGACCAACATCACACCGGAGCTCAAAAAGAATTTTGATTCTTTTTCGGATCGGTATTTGATCGATCTTTGCTGTGAATCCCTTACTCTGCAATACGCGGAAAATTCGGACGTCACTGAGGCTGAAAAAGAATTTACCCGCCAACTGGAGAGCTATTTAACGTTTGTGCGAGGGGTGGACGTGTGTGGGGCGTACAACGCCTGGATGGCAATAAAAGTCGACAAGAGGGAATTTGATGATGCCTCCAGGGCAAAAATCGGAGCTAAGGCGCGGGAATCCATGACCCAATTACAAACAAATCCAAGTCAGGTGCTTCGAAAAGACATTGAGCATCACACGCCCAACCGGGCCGTTTACGCGGTGACGGATTTGGCGCGGTTTTTTGGTTACACGGGATACCCAAACGAAGAGGCTCTCAAACTATTTTTCGATAAAGACCACAAGGGTGTGTACGGCTGTTATTGGGACGGGGATGAATGGTGTTTGAATGAATCGGGCTGGGAAGTGGATGAAGATCTGGGCGGCGAGCTCAATGACATTGTTGTGCGTCACATGATCCGACTCATGCGGGAAGACCCGGATGATGTAATTGAAACCCGGCAACAGGCCATTGTGGACGTTGTTTCGATCCATCAATTCAACAACCAGGTTCTGCAAATGGCGGATATTTTGGAACAGGGGCTCAAAAAAGAACCTGTGCGGCTCAAGGCGCTCAAGCCTGCTTCAGCCGTTCCTTCTGAACCTACCGCGGAAGGAGAAATTGAAGATCAAGTGTTAGCCGCCGCCAATTAATCCACCGAAACGTCTTCCGTATTCCGCCGGCCTCCGTCGGGGCGAAAGTACTTCATGTAGATTGTTTTCATGCAATCCACCGTGATGGTCCACAAGCTGGCCAGGAGAATTTTGAGTCTGCGGATTCGGCTGATGGCGACGGAATATTCCTGCGCGCCGCCGGTGATGAGATTTTTTTGGAGCCGCTTGGCCTTTTTTATCTCGATTTTGATTTGGAGTTCAATGGCCGTGCGGATTTTTTTGATCATCACCTCTTCATCCGGAAAAATCACACTTCTCCAATCTTCCTGGCCCTCTAAATCCACGATTGCGGTTTGTGCCTGAGAACCTCCCCCGGCTTTTTGTTCCCCCTTCTTTTCACCTTTTTCAGAGAGATCTTCTTTTGGCTTTTCCACCCCCGCCATCACTTCAGCCACTTCATGCTGAACTCCCTCGGCGCTCTGTTGAACCGCCCTAGCCCCCTCATGACCCTGTTCCGCTTTTTTGCGGGCAATAAAACTTTCCACCGATTCAGCCGTAGCGGGTTTTTTAGGAGCGTGTTCCGGGGAAGGGGTTGTATGAGAATTCATTTTATCCTACCATACCATTGTCATTTCCTAAACTCAATGATCCCTGAACCTACCCTCATCATTGGCATCATGTACGCCTTTTTATACTTTGTAGGAAATTAATATGAGCGACTGTATTTTTTGCAAAATCATTCAAAAGCAAATTCCTTCCGCATTCGTTTACGAAAACGAGGATTTGGTAGCGCTCAACGACTTGTACCCCAAAGCCAAAACCCACCTTCTGATCATTCCCAAAAAACATATTCCCACGATCATGGATTTGAAGGAAAATGAGCAGGATGAGCTTTTGGTGGGAAAAATGATGCTGGCGGCCAGGGATATTGCGAAAGAAAAAGGACTGCCCGGCTACCGGCTGAGTTTTAATGTTGGAAAAGCAGGCGGACAGGAGATTTTTCACATCCATCTGCATTTAATGTCCGACCATGGGTAAGCTTTACATCGTCGCCACCCCCATCGGGAACCTCTCGGACATCACGTTCCGTGCCATTGAAACGTTAAAATCCGTTTCGCTGGTTGCCTGTGAGGACACGCGCCACGCGGGAATTTTGCTGAAGCGTTATGAGATTACGACGCCCACCCTTTCATTTCACAGTCACAGCGGAGAAGCCAAGGTGGAAAAGGTTATTGAGTATTTGCGGCGCGGCCAAGACGTCGCGCTGATTTCCGACGCGGGAACTCCGGGCATTTCGGATCCGGGATATCGGCTGATCCGGGCGGCGCTGGATGAGAGGATTCAAGTGATCCCGATTCCGGGCGCCACGGCGGCTATCACGGCTTTATCCGCTTCCGGCCTGCCAACGGATAAGTTTTTGTATTTGGGTTTTTTGCCCGTAAAACATGGCCGCCAGACGATTTTCAAAATGATCGCCGAAAGTGAACACACGGTGGTGTTTTACGAATCGCCTCACAGGTTATTCAAAACTCTCGAGCAGTTGCGCGGGCATCTTTTGCCAACCGCTCAAGTGGTGGTAGCCAAAGAGTTAACGAAGATTTACGAAACGTTTTACCGAGGAACTCTTGAAGAAGTGCTGGCCGCTCTGCCCGCCGGCAACCCAAAAGGAGAATACGTGGTGATGATAAAATGCGTGCGGAAAGGCAATCAACACTGATTACTGTTTCGGAACCATCAGATATTTCTCCGGAATATATTCAATCGGCATTTCATAAACCGGCAAATACTCCAGCGGATCCTG
>JAZDOH010000054.1:0-14250 GCA_043798815.1 Candidatus Peregrinibacteria bacterium
CTGCCCGCTCCCGGCCAAGCGCCGGATTTGGAGGCATTGAAAGCAAAATTCTAGGCTTGATTTCATCGTCACTACGCAGGTAATTTGCCAGACTCCTTTTTGGTATGTTAGTATTATTACGTCTTAACTTTTAATTTAAAAACTATGGGATTAACTGAGAGTACAAAGGCTAGTCCGGAAACGCGGGCTACTGAAGAAGAAAGGGGTAGAGTAAGGGGGATTTTAGGGAAAAAGGGCTACACAGTGCTAAATGATGACAGGGTATTTGGGCCAGTAGGTGAAAGGGTTCTAAATGATGTTGTACTTATAGGCCATTCACAAGGGGTAGAAATTAGGCGCGGAACAATAGTCGGCATTGTTACTGTTTGTGATCCTGAGTATCCCAGCGGAAAAAAGCTCCAAACAGATCTATTAACGGTGGTGGCGCTTCGTCAGTTAACGGGCGAAAGGTGTCGCTATGATCAAGGACGCGATCTTTTTGTCGACAATCAAGGTAACCCTGTCAGAAGGGAATCCTTCGATACGTCAGACGGTATCGTGGAGGTGAAGAACGGGAGGGTAAGGTGTATCGCTAAAGGTGATGATCCTTGCGGAGGGGTTCATAGAGGAATGAGATATTAAAATATGAAAAGAGCACCTGATAGACCTGAAATAACAGAAGATTTGTCGCTCCCGGTAGCACCGCTAGCATTCAGAAGAAGGATTAAGGGGCTTTTGGGGGATATAGGTTATCAAGTAGGAACCTGTAAAGTTACGAAGGGTGGGCAAGCTGTTAGCAAAAGAACTATCCGATTAACTACGGGCATGAAAGTGGTTACTGATCCTGATGGCAAAATAGTGAGAATAATTACATCTGGTGGTCGCGCTTGTACACGCTTTCCGTAAATCAACAGCGTGTGCAATAGATTATTTGACCAAGCCGTGTTTTTTTGCTATAATATACAAGTAAAATTAATCTTTTATCTTATGGCTGCCCCCCTTAAACCGAGCGTAGAACCCGTTTCTCCAGAAAAAGTTGGCAGAGATGCTCTTGCCATAGCAGATGATATGGCTAGGAGAGAAAATCTTATTGAAACAAGAGATGCTAAGAGCGGGCTTTCAGGAAAGTGGAGAGTTGAACATGGATTGGGCGATGGTAGAACGGCCGTGATAGTGCTCGATGGTGAAAAGGATCTAACTGGTAGATGGAGGCATGAAACACGACTTGAAGTCAGTATTTTTCGTGGAGGTAATGATTTGGAGCTAGGTGTTAAACTCTGTCCTCCTAATTTTAGTGAAACAGATTATTTAATCGCACCCAAAGGAGCCCAATCTGCCAATGCCTTCAGCGTTTTAGCTCCGGCACTCTCAACAGTCAAAAAACTCAGAGGCTTGGATGCCGCAAGTGTCGTAGAAGGCGCAAGAGCGGCAACGGAAGAAGTTGTTTCGCCTCAGACATAATTATTCCTGGCCCTCTAGCCAGTTTCTGGCGTCGATGGCGGCCATGCAGCCGCTTCCGGCTGAAGTGATGGCTTGGCGGTACCGGTGATCCACACAGTCGCCGGCGGCAAAGACGCCTTCGACATTCGTCATGGTGTTTTTTTTGTGCAGAATGTAGCCCTTTTCGTCTTTTTCTACTGCGTTTTCCAAAAATCTCGTCGCAGGATCGTGGCCGATGGCTAAAAACATGCCATCGAGCTGTAATTCGGAGGTAGCGTCGGTTTTAGTGTCACGCAGGCGCAAACCCGTGACCTTTTTTTCGCCCAGCACTTCGTCAATCGTTTTATTGAGTAAAAATTCGATTTTTGGATTCTTTTCCGCCCGATCCAGCATGATTTTACTGGCCCGGAACTCTTCTCTGCGATGGATGACATACACCTTTGAAGCGAGATGAGCCAAAAAATTGGCTTCCTCCATGGCGCTGTCTCCGCCGCCAATAATCGCCACAACTTTGTTTTTAAAGAAAAATCCATCGCAAGTGGCGCAAGTGGAAACGCCTTTGGCCCACAAACGCTGTTCTGAGGGGATTCCGAGTGTCCGGGACTTGGCGCCTGTGGCGATGATCACCGCACGGCCCTGATACCCCTCGTCATCCGCATAAACCGCGAAAGGACGCTTGGAAAAATCCACCTTGGTGGTGTCTTTTGTAACATACTGAGCCCCAAATCTTTCCGCCTGGGCGCGCATTTCCTGCATCAGCTTTTTTCCCTCCACGCCATCTTTAAAGCCTGGAAAATTCTCAATGACCGTGGTGGTGGTCAGTTGCCCTCCCGGCTGCCAGCCTTCGAGTAAAAGCACACTCAAATCCGCACGCCCCGCGTAAAGCGCCGCCGTATATCCCGCCGGCCCGGCGCCAATGATAATGAGATCGTATATTTTTGACATGGCTGCATTATAGCAAAAAAAGGCCTGGATTTTGTTTTAAATTTTCCTAGGCTTTTTATTTCCTTGACAAAATGTAAATTTACATTTAAATTCATGCTATGAATTTAAAAGCAATAGCATTAACTTTAGTGGCAGCTTGTTCCGCGCCCAATGCGCACCGACGGGAACATGCGCCAGCTCCTGCTTCGCATTTTGTTCCAGCGGGTGATCCTCCAAAACCTTTTAAATATGAATGGGGGAATGATCCCGAGATGGACGAGCGCGCAATAGAGGCATTAGTCGGGCATCATGTTGAACAAGCACGTTATGCGTTGTTGACATGCCTTCGAAGACAACTCTTTGGAAAACCCACAGGAGGTGAAGGCTGTGGAATACCATCATTAGACACCAATACGATAGATGAAAACCTGGCTGAGATTGGTGTTCCCAGTCATATCAGAGCAAAAATTTTGGCGCTTTTTCTGGAAGATATTAGTAGCGATGATATGGCAGACTTTTTAGTGAATTACCTCATTACTCAGGCGCGTAACAGGATGTTGCTTTGTCCAATCCAACAAATTAATGAAGAACATGAACGAGTATTTGGACGATCCGAACAATCACCTCAGTCTTCAGAAGATTTAGATTGTGAAGAGGATCCATTCGATCCTGATAGGATAAAAAGTGCTTTGGATACGCTTGGTATGCCGAAACGTACTCAAGCAAGAGTTTTCGATGGGTTACGTTTTTTGCCAAAAGCTAGGCAATAAACAGAAAAAGGTGCGCTGTTGGTTATTTTCTTTTCCTCTTAACTACTTTCAATTGTGCCCAGGGCTTTGCCGAGTTGGGTGACGGCTTGGGCAAATTTTTGGAATGTATAGGTTTTAAAATTTTTTGTTTAGGTTTTGACTAATTGTTTAGGTTTTGATATAATTTGTATAGGTTTTAAAAAATAATGTATAGGTTTTTATGCCAATTTATAATTACAGCGTTGGGGAAGCGGCAAAAATGCTTAATATTTCTATAGAAACATTAAGGCGATGGGATAGATCAGGCAAATTGATCGCAGTCCGAACTCAAGGCGGTCAACGCAGATATCCAATAGATTCTATAAAAAGTCTTTTGGCAAAGGATTTATTTTGGAACGCAAAGCTTTGGGCAATGGGAAGCGAATCGACGCCAAATGAAATATTTTATTGCCAGATAAGACCTTTGTTTGAAGCCAGAAACGCGGCCATGGAGAAGCTATTAAATACGAAAATTGGCGAAGTTTATTCAATCATATCAAGTTCAGCGGGTGAAATTGGGAATAATTCCTTTGATCACAACTTGGGAAAATGGCCGGATATTCAAGGACTCTATTTCGGATATAGTTTCGAAAAACGACAAATTGTGTTGGCTGACAGAGGCTTGGGAATTTTAAAAACGCTTCAGCAAACGATTTCGGATTTATCGGATCATAAAGAAGCATTGTACATAGCCTTCACGGAAGTGATAACAGGGAGAGCGCCCGAAAAACGCGGGAATGGTTTAAAATATGTTCGACGGAATGTGGAAAAAGGGTATTTCAAATTAAAGTTCCAAACAGGCAATGCTGAATTGAATCTTAATGCCGGTGAAACCTTATCAAGAAATAGCATTGGCAGAGCCAAAGAAGAGATACGGGGATGCTTGGCTCTCATTGAATTCTAACAAAAATATACTATGAAAATTCAATTAAAACAATTTGGTGAAACACTGTCTTCCCGACAGGCTGGAAAAGAGGCATACGCTGGATTTTTATCGTCACTGACCGCCCTTGGCTCAACCGAAATCATTGAAATTGATTTTACAGGCTTATCATCACTTTCACCTTCCTGGGGGGATGAGTTTTTGAGCCCCTTGTTAAAAAAGCTTGGAGATCAATTAATTTTATTGAACACAGATAATTTATCTGCAAACGCGACGATTGATTTACTGGAAGATATCCATCGACTAAAATTCAACAGAAAAAATTAAACTGCGCTTCGTCCCACCGCAATTGGATTACTTCCTTTTTCTCTTCACCACCTTCAGTTGTGCCAGGGCTTTTCCGAGTTGAGCGGCGGCGGAAGCGAATTCCTGGTCGGAGAGTCTGAGTCTGCCTTCTTCGTGTTCTTTGAGCACCTTTTCCGCGTGTTCACGGACCTTCATGGCTTCTTCTTCGTTAATGTCGTCAATCCGCAGAGCGCTGTCGGCGATGATATTCACAAAGCTATTGGGCCGTACTTCCATAAATCCACCGGAAATGGCGACGTAGATGTGCTCAGGGTCGTAGATTCCCTCGCCTTCATTCACTTTTAGCTTCAATTCTCCGGCCTGCAGCGCTGTGATTAGCGGGGCGTGCATGGGCAAGATCGTCACTTCCCCGGTTTTCGTCGGAGCGGTGATGGCTTTGACCTTGCCCTTGAACAGGGTTTTGTCCAAGGTCACGAGATCGAGGTGAATGTAGAGCTGTTGAGTCATGGGGTTATTTAGTCACTTCATCAATGGTGCCCTTCATGTAAAACGCTTCTTCCGGAACGTCGTCGTATTTGCCTTCTAAAATTCCTTTAAATCCTTTTACGGTATCCTCGCGTGAAACGTATTTCCCGGGAGTGCCTGTGAATACTTCCGCAACGGCAAAGGGTTGTGAGAGGAATTTTTGGATTTTGCGGGCGCGAGTGACGATGAGTTTGTCTTCCGGGCTTAACTCTTCAATCCCCAAGATGGCGATGATGTCCTGCAAGTCTTTGTAGCGCTGCAATACACGCTGGGTTTCACGGGCAACGTTGTAATGCTCTTCACCCACGATGTTGGGATCGAGCACGGTACTGGAAGAATCCAGCGGATCCACGGCGGGGTAAATCCCCAACTCCGTGAGACCGCGGGAGAGCACCACAGTGGAATCCAAGTGGGCAAAGGTGGTGGCGGGCGCCGGATCCGTGAGGTCATCCGCCGGCACGTATACAGCCTGCACCGATGTAATCGATCCTTTTTGAGTGGAGGTGATGCGTTCTTGCAACCGGCCCATGTCCGTCGCAAGTGTGGGTTGGTAGCCCACAGCGGAAGGCATGCGTCCCAAGAGAGCCGAAACTTCGGAGCCGGCCTGGGTAAAGCGGAAAATGTTGTCGATGAAAAGGAGCACGTCACGGCCTTCCTGGTCACGGAAGTATTCGGCCATGGTCAATCCCGTCAATCCCACGCGCATGCGGGCTCCTGGCGGTTCGTTCATTTGACCGAACACCATGGCCACTTTATCAATAACTCCGGAGTTGATCATTTCATGGTACAGGTCATTTCCTTCACGCGTGCGCTCTCCCACGCCGGCGAACACGGAAAAACCTCCATGCTCCGCGGCGATGTTGTGAATGAGCTCCTGAATCAACACGGTTTTACCCACACCCGCTCCTCCGAACAATCCCACTTTTCCTCCTTTGACGAAAGGCGCGATCAGGTCCACCACCTTGATTCCTGTTTCAAAAATTTCCGTTTTAACGTTTTGGGCGGTGAATTTGGGCGGTTCACGGTGAATGGGGAGGAATTCGTGGTCGGTGAGCTTGCCTTTGTCATCAATCACTTCACCCAGCACATTGAACAGGCGGCCTAGCACTTTGGATCCCACGGGGACGGCAATGGGCTTGCCCAGGTCTTTTACCTCCATACCGCGGCGCAAACCATCGGTACTGGTCATGGCCACCGTGCGCACTTCATTTTCGCCGATATGCTGTTCCACTTCCAGCGTGATGGGTTTATCACCCAATTTAACTTCAAGCGCGTTATAAATGGCGGGCAGGTGATCCGGAAAGGACACATCCACCACCACACCGATGATCTTGGTGATCCGGCCGGTGGAAACTGTAGTTTTGGTAGTCATAAATGAATGAAAATGATTAATGATTATTTTTTCAGAGCTTCTGCGCCACCCACAATTTCCGCGATTTCCTGGGTGATGCTGGATTGGCGGGCTTTGTTGAAGGTGAGAGTAAGGTCGTCGATCAAATCTCCCGCGGCTTCCGTGGCGTTCTTCATGGCCACCATGCGGGCGGAATGTTCAGAAGCCTGGCTTTCAAGCAGGGATTGATACGCCTGCATTTCCACGAGGCGGGGGATCAAATCTTCCAACACTTCGGCGGGACTGGGTTCAAACACGTATCCATAAGAAGATTCTGATGACTCTATTTTGGATTGGCGATCAAACACTTCACTCAGATCATCCAAAAGGTCGCTGCCCAGAGGCAGCAGGCGTTTGATGATTGGTTTTTGGTTCAGGACGGAAATAAAATGGTTGTAGGCCAAATAAATCCGATCGTACCCTTCCATTTGGAATTTATCGAACAGGTATCGGATCATGGGGACAACCTTGAGGAAGGTTTGAGTTTCGCTGATGTCGGAAAAATCCGCGACCACTTTGTGCCCAAGTCGGAACAGCGTGTCACGGCCTTTTTTGCCAATGGTCACGAAGTGAAAAGGCTCTGCCAGTTCGTTCAATTCTGGGTATTTTATTTTCATGTCATCCGTGAAATCAATCACCTTCCGGATCAAATTGGTATTGAGCGAACCACACAAACCTTTGTTGGAGGTAATGACCAGCACCAGCGACCGGTGCCCCTTGGTTTTAGTGAGGAGGTAGTGGGAATAATCCTCCAGTTTCTCCGAAATGGCTGCCAGGATTTGAAGGGATTTAAAGGCGTAGCTTCTGGTTTTGAGCGCCTGCTCCTGGGCTTTGCGCATTTTGCTGGCCGCCACCATTTGCATGGCTTTGGTGATGGAGCGGGTGCTCTTGATCGATTTGATGCGCCGGCGGATGTCGAGTCCTTTAGCCATAAATGGTACGAAAGAACGTTGTAACGAAATAACGTTATTTCGTTATTTCGTTTAAGTGATTGTTTTTAAGATGTTTTGCAGCTCCTTTTCTATTGCATCCGTAAACTGTTTTTCAGTTCTGAGTTTTTCTGCCAATTTGGAATTCACGGTATCCAAACGTTCGAAAAGTTTCTTTTCATAAGCCGGGAGATTTTTTACCTCCACGCCATCCAAAAGACCATTCACTGCCGCGTAAATGAGGCACACTTGTTTTTCAAAAGGCAGTGGGTTGTATTGTTTTTGCTTGAGAATTTCCACCAGCCGTTTACCCCGTTCCAGTTTGTTGCGGGTTCCCTCATCCAGATCCGAACCGAATTGCGCGAAGGCTTCGAGTTCCCGGAACTGAGCCAACTCCAAGCGAAGACGTCCCGCCACCTTCTTCATGGCCTTGGTTTGAGCGGCCGAGCCCACGCGTGAAACGGATAATCCGGCGTTGATGGCCGGGCGGATTCCTTTATAAAACAGGTCGGATTCCAGATAAATTTGCCCATCCGTAATCGAGATCACGTTGGTGGGAATGTAAGCGGACACGTCGCCGGCCTGAGTTTCAATGATCGGCAAGGCGGTGAGCGACCCTCCGCCGAACTCTTTACTCATTTTGGCCGCGCGTTCCAGCAGACGGCTGTGCAGATAAAACACATCTCCCGGGTATGCCTCGCGTCCTGGCGGGCGGCGCAGAAGAAGGGACATTTCACGATAAGCCACGGCGTGTTTGGATAAATCGTCATAAATCACCAGCGCCTCTTTTCCGTTGTCCATAAAATACTCACCCATGGCGCAGCCAGTGTAGGGAGCCAGGTAAGAAAGGGGAGCAGGATCAGACGCGCAAGAGCTCACCACAATGGTGTGTTCCATGGCGCCGCGCTTTTCCAGCTCATGCACTATGCGCGCTACTTTTGCTTCGCGTTGGCCGATGGCCACATAAATGCAGACCACTCCCGTACCCTTTTGGTTGACGATCGTGTCGATCGCGATGGCGGTTTTACCGGTTTGCCGGTCGCCAATGATCAATTCACGCTGGCCGCGGCCGATCGGGATCATACTGTCGATGGCTTTGAGTCCTGTTTGCAGAGGCGTATTCACCGATTGACGTGTAATAACACCTGAAGCAATGCGCTCCACGGGGTAATTGGTTTTGGTTTTTGGGGCGCCTTTGCCATCCAGAGGCATGCCTACCCCATTCACCACGCGGCCCACCATCTCCGGACCTACAGGCACTTGCAGCACCTTGCCAGTTAAACGCACCTCCATGCCCTCATGAATTTTTTCATAATTTCCCAACACCACCGCTCCGATGGAATCTTCTTCGAGGTTTAAAGCCAATCCAAAAACGTCGGTGCCCACGAATTGCACCATTTCAGACATCATAACGTTTTTAAGACCGTAAATGCGGGCCACGCCGTCTCCGGCTTCGATCACATAGCCCACTTCCTGCAGCTTTGCCGAAAGATCGACGTCTTTGAGCTGGCTTTTTAAATGTTCTAGAATTATATTCAGTTTTTCCTGACTGCCGGCAGGCAGGTCTTGAGAAGAAGTACTCATAAAATTAAAAAAAGTTTAAGCATGTAAGGCGAGTTGGATTTTTTGTAATTGAGTGCGGAGCGACGAATCGAACATTTGGCCTCCCACGCGGATCACCAATCCTCCCAGCAAATCCGCATTGGTTTGGGTGGTGAGCTCCACGGTTTTTTTGTCAAAAACCTGTTTGAGTAATGTTTTCAGTTCTTCTTGCTGTTCGGCGCTGAGATGGGAGGCGGTGGCGGCATGCACCGATAACACTCCGAATTGCTCATCACGGAGGTCATGGAGAAGGGGGAGAAGGATCCCCATGCTCTCCGTTTTTTGCAGACGGATCAAAAAGATCAAAAAACTTTCCGCCTCCCGGTTCGCGATCGTTTTAAGGATCGCCTGAATTTTCTGAATTTTATCTTGTACGGGAATGTGCGGATGGTTCAGGAAATCCCGAAGCATGGGTTCGGTGGTGTAAGCCTGATGAAACGCTCGGAGAATTTGCAATGCCTCATTCACTTGCGTCAACGGCAAGTCTTTTAAAGAGTCAAAGAAGGCCTGGGCGATGGTTTTTGGTTTGAGGTTCATGGGTTATTTCCGGGCGAGCTCTTTAAAGGAATCCACCACCATGGATTCGCGGGTTTTGGGATCCAGTTTTTCACGCAGAATTTTTTCTACGACCAAGACGGTGGTTTTAACAATCGTATCTTGGATATCACTCATCATGCGGTCTTTTTCTTGGGAAATGTCGACTTTGGCCTTTTCCATCATTTTTCCCACTTCCTGGTTGGTGTGGATGAGGATTTCATTCCTGGAGCGCTCACCAATGTCGCGCGCCTCGGTCATCACGGCATCCGCCTCTTTTTTTACCTGAGCCATTTTGCGGGAAATTTCCTCTTCCAGTTTTTTCGTCCGCTCCTCGATTTCTTTGGCCTGACGAAGGCTGTCTTCGATTTTCTCACGCCGTTTATCCAGAATATTAAGAATCGGCTTGTAGGCGAACTTGTACAAAACAAAAAACAGGATTCCGAAATTGATCATTTGAGCCAACAGCAAATTCCAGTGTAAACCGAACTTTTCAAGTATTTGTTCCATTGGTAATGGGGATTAGACGAATTTGAGCACCAGGGCGATCACAAGACCATAAATCGCGATGGCTTCCGCGAACGCGAGCCCCAGGATCATGTTGCCCTGGATTTTACCAGAGGCTTCAGGATTCCGGCCGATGGAATTCATGGCGGCGGAGGCGATCATACCGATGGCAAGACCTGGCCCGATAGCTGCGCCGGCCATCGTAATGGCGATAGCAATTTCTTTAGACATAGAAAATAAAAAGTTAATAAATAATAATTTAATGAGCTTCTCCGTGGGACACGGAGACTTTGATAAACACGAGGGTTAACATCGAAAAAATCAGCGCCTGAATGAATCCTGCGAACATTTCGATGCCCATGAAGGGGATAGGGGCGATGAACGGAACCAATCCGAACATCACAATGAGAAGCACATCTCCGGCGAAAATATTGCCGAAGAGACGGAAAGAAAACGAAAGGATTTTCACCAGTTCACTGATGATTTCCAACAGCCCCACAAAAAACAGAATAGGGTTTTTAAAATTGAAAAATTTTCCTAAATAATGTTTGACTCCGATCGTTTTGATGGAAATGGCCTGGATGAAAAATACGGAGATCAAGGCGATGGCGAGCGTCATGTTCAAATCGCTGTTGGCCGAGCGCAAAAGCGGAACGAATACCTCTTTTCCTTCATGAAATTCATTAAAACCAATCGAACCCATGCCTGGGAAAATGCCGAACCAGTTGTTCAGAATTACGAAGAAGAAAAACGTCACAATGACTCCGAAAATTTGCCGGGCCACTGACCCACGGCCCACCACCCCTTCGATGATGCCCATAAACCCCTCGATGATCATTTCCACAAAATTGTAGAAGCGATTTTTAAGGTCATAGTTGGTGCGGCGAATCTTGTAGGCGACGAACAACAAAAACAACACTACGATTGTGCTGGCAACCAAGGTGTTGGTGATCACAAAGGATCCAATGTGGGCAACCGGTTCTGCGTTGAGAAAAATTTCCATTCCTTATTTATTGTTGAGAATTTCGTTGATCTTTTTGTAAAGCATAATGCTGGAGATCCCCAGAGCCGTGAACAGGCCGATGAGAATGAACAGGGGCACCGTACCATACTTTTTGTCTAGATAGAGCCCTAAGCCAATCAAAGCGATCAGCGGAATGGCAATGATCATTCCGAACTCAAGGCCGATTTCTAAAAGACTGATTTTCTGCATGCTTTTTCAAAAAGACCACTGCTTTCTAACATGAAGAATGGTAAAAATCAAGGGTCTAATAATTATTTTAAAAGAGCCACGAGTAAACCGCAGCTCTTTTAATGGTTTTTAGAATATTTAGCGCTTGCTGAGGTATTGGTAAAGCGCGATGGCTACTTCCGCGCGGGCAAGCTCATTTCCAGGTAAAAGCATGGTTTTACGGTCAGGGAATAGATTGTATTGCTGAGCAATGCCGGCATATTGCGCAAACCAGTCATTGGGAGAAACATCACCGTAAGAATGAGGTAAGTTTGTCGGGAGTGCGAAATTGAGGGAAAGCATTTTGAGGAATTCCGCCGTATTCACGTTCTTACCAGGTCCCATTGAGCCATCAGGATAGCCGCTCATGAGCCCTTTGATATAGGCATTCATGATGAAACGGGTATACCACTGCCCATCCATCACGTCCCAAAACTTGCCATTATTGCTCACATCGGAAAGCGCCGAACTACTGTATCGGCTGAGTAATAAGAATTTAGCCGCTTCTGCACGGTTTACGCGACGATTGCCTTTAAAAGTGCCATCCGGGAAACCTCCGATAATACCCAAAGAATTTAAATTGGCAGCCGCCTGACCTTCCATCGTATTCAAATCAGTGTCTGAAAAAGGGTTTTTAGTGGCAGCAGTGATCACTTCATCCTCATAACCAGTCGTAATTCCTGTGTCCATCCTGGAAACTGGTACTGGAGTTGATGTGGAGCCTGTAACTGAAGAAGTGGAAGTGGGGACAGGGGTCGAAGTAGTGGTAGGGGAAGTTTCCGTATAAACCTTGATCATGTTCGATTGAATGGAAAGTTTTTCACCGCTTTTCATAGTTGGGAACATGGTGATGTAAACCACAGAACTTCCATTATCTATCACTTTGCAGGCAAGATCTGGGCTATCAAAATCAGGATATCCGCTACAATCGAGTTTGGTTTTATCCCAATACCAATTCCAGGCATTGTTGACCACGCCGGACTGTTCGATGATGCGTTTGAATTGGATTTTATTACCAACCTTTGCCGCCAAGTATCCATTTTCCTGAATGTTGCCATTAGTGGAACGCGGGGAAGAAACTAAAGTAACAGTAAAGAAATAACCGCCAGGACTGGCATTAGAAGAAAGAATGCATTCAGAGCTAGATCGTATATAGCCCGTCACACATCGAAAATCATAGCGGGAAATTCGTTGCCCATTTTCTATCTTGTCCACACAACTGGATGGCATGTAGTTTGCTGGGGGATTTTCACAGGCTGGAACTGGGTCTACACATTTTCCTTGATACAAAACATAAGGTGCCGCACAGGAAGTATCGTTTAGCGCGGAAGTGGGTTGATTGGAGGTGACTAAGAAAAAAGCTCCATATTTATATGATGCGGATTGGATGCGATTGGAAAGTTCTTTGTAAGTGACGACTAAAATGGCATCATCTTTCGGATTTGTAGTATCCGCCCCAAGGCCATATTTAATGGAAGTGCCCAATAGAATGGCCTCTTTTGAAAGAACCCTCCCCGAACCTGATCCATCGGGTTTTTTAATGGCTACCGTGGCGCTGCTTTTATCATAAGCTAGTATTTCTATGAGAGCTTTGACCTCCCCGGATCCTTTATAAGAGATAACGTCTCCTACGCAACCACTATAAAGACCATCACTCCCACCTGAATTTCCACAACTTAAAGTGGCTGAGGTCGTTGCAGAAGGCTTCACGCACTGATCGTCTCTATTCTCATATCCCGGTAAGCAGCTATAACTATAATGTTCGATATATTTCCCGTTTTCAATTTTATCAATGCAGCTTGTGGAGTTGGCTATCCCGTTGCGACAGGCGGGAATGGGATCCGCGCATTGCCCCTGATATAAAACATAAGGAGAGGGGCAGGTGGTGACGGTGGTGGAAGTCGGTAGCACACATTCTGAGCCGGTTTTTATGTAAGCTTGTCCGCACTGAAGATTGTAGCGGGAAATGCGCTTGCCGTTTTCAATCTTGTCCGTACAGTGAACCCAACCGGAGGGTGGATTTTCACAGGCGGGGAATTGCTCCATACACCGCCCCTGATATTCCACATTTGGAAATTGGCAGGAAGTTGTTGGCGTAGGATTGGTTGTCGGTGTTGTTGTAGGCGTGGCTGATTCCTCTTTCCCAATCAAAACCGTTTCCATGCAGTTGTTGGATTCATCCAATTCCTGGAAAAAATTGGTGTAATCCATGCAGGCTTTTACGGAGTGCTTGCCGCGAAGAATTTGAGGTTGGATATCACTCATGCCGCCCGCTTTCAGGAAGTCCTTACGAGTCAGAGTTGATGAATTGTAAGTCCACTCCAATTGATCGTCGATCCAAATGTAAACACTAACGTTGTCTTTGGGCGCGTCGCCTGTTCCAATGTTTTTGGCGCGAATGGTTAGAACATCACCGTAATCGGTCACCGCGTTGTTAGGGCTGAGCGTAATCTCTTTGATCACAAAATCAGGCAATGCTGTTACAGATCTAGTGGTGGGTTGCCCTGAAGCTTGAGGGGTAGAAAGATCCTTCCATTCCACGTAATAGCGGTCTTGGGCAACACATTTCATATAATAATCCCGAAGCCCATAACCCGCGTCGCGAATTCCGTTCTCCAACACGGATTCCTCTTCCTTTGCGTCACGGCGAACCAAAATTCCCTTTTCGGTATTCTGGCATGAATACACGTTTACGTAATTTGAGCCATCTGCGGCATAAACAAGTCCTGCTACAAAAAGACTGCCCAAGATCAAACTGATCTTGAATAACTTAGAAAATTTTAACATAAAGTTTTTTTTATGATTTAAACAAAAGGATTATACGCCTGAGGCCGTGGGGCAGCAATAATTCCACACTCAGGGGTTAGACCCCCCACTCTTTTTTTTCGTAAACTGACCCGCGAATTGTTTCAAATATTACCTCAAAATCTTTGTCTAAATTGTCATCGCAAAATCGCCTTTTTTGAATTGATTTTAGCTCTGAAAATCGCAATAATTTAGTATTAATAATTTAACGATTTTTTATGGAGGAAAAAGAGCAATTATTGCATGAAAAATTCGTCGCGTATGGCTCAAGCGCTAAAACCTGGATGCGCAAATGCGTACTGCTTCTTCCGGAAATCGATAGATTCCAGATTTGGAAGAAAAAAGGGTTTGGCAGTATTTATGAATACGCTGCAAAACTCGCGGGCATGAGCAAGAATACGGTGGAT
>JAZDOH010000063.1:0-7702 GCA_043798815.1 Candidatus Peregrinibacteria bacterium
TTTTCGATGATCACGCTTCTTGGCTTCTTCAAGCATTTTCAGATGCTGCGCCAATTCATCCTTCGTGGGAAAGCACGTGCCGTAAATGCGTGTGAGCATTTTCTTGTTTGAATCGCCACGCCAATACGCGCCCGCCACCGATAGTAACTTGAAATTTTTGATTTCTTTACTCGGATCTTCGGCGTGACCCATTTTGCACAAATCCAAAAAATCACCCGGATCATTGGTGGTGATCTTTTTCCCTCCGGCGGCAAATTCTTCAATCAATTCCAACTTGTAGGGATTTTCCCTGAATAATTTTCGGGCTTCCGCAGCAGTCACTTCGTTGAAGATGAATTTTTTCCAATTCGGAAGAATTTCCCGCATCTTGGCTTCAATTTTTGGTAAATCCGCATCGGTAATTTTATATTCGCCCATATCAAAGTCCTGATAAAAACCCTGTTCGATCGAAGGGCCGATCGCGTTGTGAGCTCCTGTATAAAGTGTTTTTACCGCCTTGGCCAAAAGGTGGGCGCATGTATGACGAAGGGAATCGAGTTGTTGTTGATCCATAGTGGTATTTTCAGAGCGTAAGGTAACATGAGGGCGATCGAAGCGCAAGATTGTTTACAGGAAGGGGTTCTGATAGAATGAATCGCGTTAAACTAACGACATGCTATTCATTACTGTCATTTACATTTTTCTATTTCTAGTTTTTGTGCTTTTTGCGGCGTTCATCGCCCGTTTGATTAGCCGATACGGTTATTTAGCTCCTAATTTTAAATACGCGCTCGCCATTTTTGGCATCATCACAATCGGTTTGATTACTTTTTCTTTGTATCTGCTCATTCAACTGTACCACGAACAAAGCGCTACCCGATCAGCCCCCCTGAATCCTTCAACATCAACCCGAAGCATCAATTTTTAATGGAATGAAAAAAAACACCCCTCTTCTTAAAAAAGGCCTGGCCCAAATGCTCAAAGGCGGCGTCATCATGGATGTGGTGAATGCGGAGCAGGCCAAAATCGCCGAGGTGGCCGGAGCGGTGGCCGTGATGGCTTTGGAGCGCGTGCCCGCGGACATTCGAGTGCAAGGTGGCGTGGCCCGCATGAGCGATCCCGCTTTGATTAAATCAATTCAAAAAGCTGTTACCATCCCGGTGATGGCCAAGGTGCGCATCGGTCATTTTGTGGAAGCGCAGATTCTAGAAGCTTTGGAAGTTGATTACATCGATGAAAGTGAAGTATTAACTCCAGCAGATGAGGAATTTCACATCGATAAACACGCGTTTCACATTCCCTTTGTGTGTGGAGCGAGAGATTTAGGTGAAGCATTGCGACGTCTTGCCGAAGGTGCGAGTATGATCCGCACCAAAGGCGAGGCCGGAACAGGAAACGTGGTGGAAGCAGTGAGACATATGCGAAGAATAACTGGGGAAATAAAAGAGCTGCAGGAAAAGTGGAATTCTTTAAAAGGGCCCAGGAAGAAATTTATGTTCAAGAAAAAAGCGGAGAGTTTACGAGTTCCATTAGAGTTAGTCGAATGGGTTGCTGTTCATGGCAAACTTCCTGTCGTGAATTTTGCCGCCGGCGGCATCGCCACACCGGCGGACGCCGCCATGATGATGCAACTCGGATGTGATGGCGTGTTTGTGGGGTCAGGAATTTTTAAATCATCCAATCCTGAGCGCCGCGCCCGGGCAATCGTGGAGGCGGTGACCCATTACAAAAACCCTAAGCGACTTGCTAAGGCATCGACAAACTTGGGCGAAGCCATGCCAGGGCTTGAAATCAAGGCGTTGGAAACAAAAATGGCTACCCGAGGACACTGATGCAATATCTTCTCCCTGCCCTTTCGGCGTTTGTTCTTACTTTGATGGGAATCGTCATCGCCCTTCACGTTTTCCCGAAGCTCGGGCTTTTGGATCGGCCTAAAAAATATAAACTTAACCGCAAGCCGATCCCCTACCCGGGCGGAATTTTGATTTATCTGGTGTTCACGGCCTTGGCGCTGATCTTTTTCGATCCAACGTTTAAGTTGCTGGGGTTGCTTTTGGGAGGCGGCATTTTGGTGATTGTGAGCTTTATTGATGACCGGATCAGCCTCCCACCATGGTTGCGACTGATCGTGCAGTTTTTGGTAGCCCTCATCATGGTGTGGGTGGGTATTGGAGTGACCCACATCACAAACCCTTTTGGCGGAGAAATCCGACTCGATCAGTTTCTGGTCACGCTTCAGGTCGGCAACTTTAGCCATGTTTTCTTGGTGCTCTCCGCGATTTTCACGGTGATTTGGATCATGCTCTTAACCAACACCATGAACTGGTTGGACGGAATTCCGGGGTTGGTGAGCGGCATTTCAGTGATCGGCGGACTCACGTTGTTTTTCCTCAGCATCTCCCCGCTGGTGAATCAGCCGGAAATCGCCACTTTATCAGTGATTGTGGCCTGCATGGCATTGGCGTTTTGGCTGTTTGACTTTTATCCGCCCAAATTGCTCCTCGGGGATTCGGGCGCCATGTTTTTTGGGTTGCTGTTGGCCGTGCTCGCCATTTTTTCAGGCGGAAAAATCGCCACAGCCTTTTTGGTGCTCGGGTTTCCCGTGGTGGACGTGATTTACGTGATTGGCCGCCGACTTGCCAATAAACAAGCTCCCTGGAAAGGCGGCGAATGGGATAAAAAACGAAAAGCCGTACATTTGCATCATCGGCTGCTTCAATTCGGCTTCTCCGAACAGCAAACGCTCATCCTCATTTACGCTCTGGCCATCGTCTTCGGAGGCATTGCCTTGCTCGTGGGTACTCAGGGTAAATTTCGGGCGATTGTAGCGATCGCAGTCCTTTCATTCATTTTAGGAATTTTTCTAAAACCGAAAAGAAAAGGTACAATAAAAAAAACCAAACTGTGAATTCAGAACTCTTTGACATCATCATTCCTTCTCTTGCCTTTTTCATCGCCTTTTTTTTGGCGTACTCGATGGTGGAAATTCTGATCATTTTACTCCTCAACCGGATGATCTTCCACACGTGGGATTTGACCCCGGAAAAATGGGTACAAAGCAAGGAACTTTATAAGGCCAAAATAAAAATAGTAACTCTGCTTACTATCATCCTCCTGATCGGCCTTTTGATTTATTTCACGGATTTTTTGACGATTCTTTTTGCGGCAACTCTAGAAATCCAAACTTTGGCGGCGGAAACGCTTTTGGCCATGATCTTGATTTACCTCACCACCACGCGCAAATTGACGCGGGAGGGAATAGAGCGTTCCATTCATAAATATCTCTACATTTACATGTCGGTGATCGTTTTCACTTTTACGATCACCCTTGCCGACAGCAGTTACGGCCATTACAAGGAATTCATCAACGCCAACGTCACCACCACCATTCGGGGGGTGGAAAAAACGATTGAAAGCCGCGAAAAAACCGCGCTGGTAGAAAACTTCCGCAAACAGATTTACCAGGGACAATGCACGGAAATCAACTTTTTGAATCAACCCCAAAAAACCACCGTCACCAACTTTGTTTACATCACCACCAATGACGATCTGATCCGCGCCGAAACCACTTATGAAGAAGATCCCGACGTCGCCAAAGACCTCCGCGGCCGCCTCTGCACCGACGGCATCCAAACCTTTCTCCTCACCGACCACGGCCGATGGTATTGGGTGATTGAGTCTTAAGTTTATCGATGTAATTCAGAACCAACATACGAAAAAAGTGTGACTTAATATGGAGGCCGTCTCTGCGCATGGCTTCTTCGATTTGAATGTTTAGCTCATCGGTTACTCTAAAATGGATTCTCTTGGTGCTCATAAAATCGCTTTAATACTTTAAAACGTGCGGATTCTATCCTCCCAATTGTCAGCTGTCAAATTATTTTACGCATTGGCGCGCTGATCTGAACCTTGCCTGCCCCTCTTAATGGCCTATGTGTAATTCTGGCGCCATTTTTACGCAATTTATGCGCCACTTCTACACCTATTTGGCGCCATTTTGGCACATTAGATAAAATAAGGGGCTTCACGCACGTCCCATTATTTTAAGCAAAATTACACAGAATCTGTTAAATATTACGAGGCTTTTAACTAAAAAATGATTTGCCAAAATTAGATTTACTAAATATAATTATATTCACTTAATTCACTTAGTTTAAATGCGCACATATCCAAACATAGTAGGCAGGGGTCCTTATGTTCCAAGTCATCGTGAAGCAGGAGTGGAAGGAATAAGGAATGCAGCAGTACGCGCGATAAGAGCCGGGACTCTTGCGGACACACCAATGGTTGTAGATTCAGAACCGGCGATAATGAAGCACCCCGAAGGCCGATCAGACTGGAAATGGCGCTCATTGAATGACCCAAAAGCAAGGAAATTACTTTTCAATGTCTTTGGTGTTGAGTTTGAAAAATAAGCGGTAAATTCGCAACGTTAGAACTTCCTTTATCTGATCTCATGACCATTTACTCCCTGCGTCCTGAGCTCATTCCGTTAGCCAGGAGGATTATCCTGGTATGCGCCAAACGCAAAACCCTCACCGAGGACAGGCTTAAGAAAATCAGAAACAATCTCACGCGAGATCATGGCGGAATTCTTCCAAAAAACCTGGAGCTCATTCAGGCATACAATGCGCTGATCGAGGAAGGCAGGATCAAGCCTGCGCCTCACATCCTCAAAATCATTCAAAAGCGCAAAGTGCGCACGCTTTCGGGCATTGCGAACATTACTGTGCTGACTAAGGATTTGGGATGCCCGGGACAATGCATTTACTGCCCCACGGAAAAGGGAATGCCTAAAAGCTATTTGAGCAATGAGCCGGCCATGATGCGGGCCGTGCGCAATGATTTCAGCGCCTACAGGCAGGTAAAAACCCGCCTCAATGGTTTGGTGGCCCAGGGGCATGATGTGAGCAAAATTGACGTGCGCACAGCGGGTGGAACTTGGGGCGCCGTGCCCGAGTGGTACCGGCAGCAATTTTTGAAAGGAATTTATCTGGCGCTAAATGAGGGGCCCGGTTCTATTAAGGCAAATTACGAATTACGAATTAAGAATTGCGAATTAGATCATTTGATCAAAAAAAATGAAACGGCTGCCTGCCGATGCGTTGGGCTATGGGTAGAAACACGACCGGACTGGGTAGACGCGAAAGAGCTCAAAAAAATCCGGAGCTACGGCGTCACGGGAATAGAGTTGGGCGTGCAAACCACCGATGACGCCGTCAATAAATTCAGCAAACGCGGCCACGGGCTTAAAGAATCGATTGAAGCCACCAAGCTGTGCCGGGATGTGGGCCTGAAAGTTTGTTATCACCTGATGCCCAATTTACCCACCGCCACTAAAAAATCCGATCTTAAATCCGGCCGGGATTTATGGAAACTCGAAGGCTTGCGCCCAGATTACCTAAAAATCTACCCGACGATGGTAACACCGCATTCGGAATTGGAAAAAATGGTGAAGAAAAATCCTAAAATTCACACCGCCTACACCGATGATGAGCTGATCGAACTCATCGCCGACATCAAATCCCATGTTCCGGAATATTGCCGCATCATCCGCGTGATCCGGGATATTCCCGCGGAAAGCATTGTGTTTGGAACTAAAAAATCCAATCTCCGCCAAATCATGCAGCGAATGGGGGTGAAGTGCCGCTGCATCCGTTGCCGGGAAATCCAGGACCTTTCTTTTAGGATTAAGGATTTAGAATTAAGAATTAAGTCCTATGGAGCGAATGAGGGGCAGGAATACTTCATCTCGTTCGAGCAAAAAAAACTCGATAAACTCGTGGCGCTTTGTCGCCTGCGATTTCCGAGCGATCCGAAACATCCGATATTTCCGGAGCTTCGCGATGCCGCGATTGTACGAGAATTGCATGTGTATGGCCGCAAGCGCTCGCTGACAGGCGATGGACTTAGTTCTAAAACCCAGCACTTGGGCCTGGGCAAGCGCCTGATGATTGAAGCGGAGCGCATTGCTAAAAAAGCCGGTTTTTCCAGACTTGCCGTTATTTCTGCCATAGGCACGCGGGAATATTACAAAAAATTAGGATATAAATTGAAAGGAAGTTATATGATCAAGCGAATTGACTGAGTTACAAAAAAAGCCCCCCGACCTAGCGAGAGGCTTTTTTAAGATTATGCTAAGGATTTAGGGGAGTGTTGAAGCGGTGACTTCAGAATAGATGGTTTCTACCCCTTGAGCATTTCTGGCTTTGACCTGAAGTGTATAAGACGTTCCAGGAAAAAGACCTGTTTGAGTCCAGGAAGTAATTTTGGCCCAACCGGAATTATCGGCAGGATTGTTTTTATCCTGGGCAAAAAAGGAAGCCTGACCATTGAGGTCCCAAGCCCATGTGATGGAAGAAGAGGTGGCGGAAACAAAGCGCGCGTTTAGGGGCGGTAAAGCAAGGGTGTAAACGCTGGATGGTACTGAAGCGATTCCTTCGCCATCAGTATTGCTGTAGGCTCGCACTACGGCAACATATAGCGAATTACTGCCTAGAGGGGAACGGGTATATGAAAGAGTTCCGGCAGGAACTGTGCCAATTAAAATTCCTCCTAAATCACTATAAATCCGATACGAATCCGCCCCGGCAACCGATTCCCAAGCCCATGTAATACTATTGGTGGTTACTGATGTTGGAACAACACCCTGAGCTTGCCCCGGAGGTGTAGTAACAAAGTTGGTTGTCGTGTAATTGGTGTTCAGTTGCCCTGCGCTGTTGTACGTACCAAAACGGAATTTATAGCACATATGCTCCACCAAACCCGAGCTGACGGTTTTTGGTGAACCGGTCAGCAAAGTGGGATTATCATAAAAGACTGATTCATAAGAACCATCGCAACCGGTATCCTGTTCAATCTTCATTCCTGGCTGAGTTCCGTTAGTCCATGTCAGCCTAAGTTTTAACTCGGTAAAGGTTGAAACATTGGTTAAGCTTGGATCCGTGATGGGACTGGCCCATGTGGTGACCGGAAGAGAAGCGGAATCCGCTGAACCAGCTGTGTTAGTTGCTGTCACTCGGAACCAGTAAGGCGTATTTGGCAAAAGTCCGGTAATCGGCGCGGAAGTGACATCCGGACCAACCGTGGCGGCTGTGGTGTCAAAACCGGAACCAGGACCCGTGGTGGAATATTTTACAACGTAACTCGTTTCCTGGGCATCTCCGGAGGAATTATCAATCCAGGAAAGTGTTAGTCCTGTATGACTCATAGCAGAGGTCGAAAGACCCGTGGCAGCCAGAGGAGGAACGGTTGTAGAAATATTCTTTTTCCAGGCAATGTAATGATACGTGATGTCAGGCTTATTGGCATAAGATTGGCTATCGCCAATGGTCATTCCATCTACCCCAAAATCAATGATTACCTTGGAATTGCCGTCATCGCTGGAAAATGGAAAAGTCTGATCTTCCGGATCATGCCCATCCTGATCACCATTGATCGGATTGGAGGCGAATTGCATATGCCCTCGATTACTGTCATTGGGTCTTAAAATCACAAATTCCGGTTCAAAAGCAAATCCGGTAATTTTTTGACTGTCTGGTTCTCCCGGGCCATCCACCCCCACATAACTTCCGGTTTTCATGGAACCGGCGACTTCATTCCACGCGATGTAATGGTAAGTATATCCACTTTCGTTCACATTTTTGCTCTTCCCTAGACTGAATCCATTGGTATTCAAGGAGGTAATCCGATCAGTATAACCGGTATCGGCACCAAGCCAGAA
>JAZDOH010000066.1:0-9560 GCA_043798815.1 Candidatus Peregrinibacteria bacterium
TGACAGATCTATTATCAAAAAAAATCTTAAAAACACGCTGACGGAAACGAATTTTAAGGGCTATGAAAGAGTTTACAAGGGTAAGGTGCGCGACATGTATGTTAAAAACGGTCAGCGCTTTTTTGTAGCCACCGATCGTCAGTCCGCGTTCGACCGGATTCTGGCGGCCATTCCTTTTAAGGGCGCCGTTTTAAATCAGTTCAGCAAATTTTGGTTTGAAAAAACCGCGGACATTGTGCCCAATCACATGATCGCCTCTCCGGATCCCAACGTCATGGTCATGAAAACTGTCAAAATTTTCCCCATAGAAGTGGTGATCCGCGGATACATCACCGGAACTACAGACACTTCCGCCTGGATGAGCTACAGCAAGGGCGAACGAGTGTTTTGTGGCATTAAGCTTCCGGAAGGACTTAAAAAGAATCAAAAATTCGATACACCCATCCTCACGCCAACCACTAAAGAAGAAAAACACGATGAGAAAATTTCGCGAGATGAAATCATTAGTCGCGGTATTGTGCCGGAAGCAAAATGGGCCAAAATTGAGGAGTATGCACTCAAGATCTTCACCCGCGGACAGGAAATCGCAAAAAGTAAAGGCTACATCCTGGTGGATACCAAATATGAATTCGGTGAAGATGAAGCGGGCAACATTGTACTCGCGGACGAAGTACACACGCCCGATTCGTCCCGCTACTGGGTCGCCGCAACGTATCAGGAGAGAATCGCGAAAGGGCAAGAACCGGAAAACTTTGAGAAAGAGTTTCTGCGCCTGTGGTTCAAGGAGCATTGCGACCCCTACAAAGATAAAGTTCTCCCGCCTGCCCCGGATGAGCTCGTGGAAGAGCTTTCGTCCCGCTACATCGACATTTATGAGAAAATCACCGGTCAAACGTTCGAGTATCACGCCGACGAGCCAATCCATGCTAGAATTCAGACAAACTTAGACAAGTATTTTACTTAGTTCTTAGTCCATAGTCCTTAATCCTTATTTTATGCTCGTTCCAATCTTAATGGGTTCCAAATCCGATCAGCCTCATGCCGAAAGGATCGCCGAGATCCTGGCAAAGTTTGGCGTAAAAAGCGAACTTTATGTCGCTTCCGCCCACAAAGTTCCAGAGCTATGTTTGGATATCGTGAATGATTTCAATAAATCCGACGAACCAATTGTGTACGTGACGATGGCCGGACGCAGCAATGCTCTTTCGGGCTTTATCGCCGCCAACTCAGTTCATCCCGTAGTGGCCTGCCCACCGTTCAGCGACAAAGCGGATTATCTCATCAACATCCATTCCACGCTCAACATGCCATCGGATGCGCCGTGCATGACGGTGGTTGATCCCCAAAACGCCGCAATGGCTGTACTTCGCATTTTAGCGCTCACGGATAAAAAACTCAGGAAGCTGGTGGCGGAGCACATTCAAAGCGTGAAAGAAAAATTTAACAATTAATATGATCACCTCACTCTCTCCTCTCGATGGCCGGTATAAAAACAAGATGGGCGCCTTGTCCGAATATTTTTCGGAATACGGGCTCATCAAATTGCGACTGACTGTTGAAATTTATTATCTTATGGCGCTTTCGGCGGAAAAAGGAGTCCCCGAAGTGCATTCTTTTTCCAATAAAGAATTGGAATTGTTGCACAACCTCATTCGAAAATTCGACACCAAAGAAGCGGAGCGGGTAAAGGCCATCGAAAAAACCACGAATCATGACGTGAAAGCGGTGGAATACTACCTGCGAGAAAAATTGGAAAAAACTAGTCTGAAAAAAGTCATGAGCTTTTTGCATTTCGCCCTGACTTCAGAAGACGTGAACAACCTGGCGTACGCCCTGATGCTCAAGGATGGCGGAGGCACAGTGATTTTACCCCTCATGCGCGAGTTGAACAAAAAAATTGTTCAGCTTGCTAAAGCTTGGCGCCGCGTTCCCCTGCTCTCACTCACTCATGGCCAACCCGCCACCCCCACCACTGTGGGGAAAGAATTTTTGGTGTTTGCGCATCGGCTGGAACGGCAAATCAAATATCTGGAAAAACAAGATGTTTTGGGAAAATTGAATGGGGCTTCCGGCAATTGGAGCGCGCATCTGGCCGCTTACCCCAAAGTGGATTGGATGAAGTTCAGCCAAAAATTCGTGAACAACCTGGGGCTGGGTTTCAACCCCTATACCACTCAAATCGAACCGCATGATTACATGTCGGAAATTTTCGACACGGTGGCTCGCTTTAACACCATCCTCATCGATTTCAATCGCGATGTGTGGGGTTACATCAGCCGCGGTGTGTTCACCCAAAAACGCAAAGAGGGCGAAGTGGGCAGTTCTACCATGCCGCACAAAGTGAACCCCATTGATTTCGAAAATTCCGAGGGAAATTTGGGGTTGGCCAACGCCCTGCTCCGGCATTTTTCCGAAAAACTGCCCATCAGCCGATTCCAACGCGACCTTTCCGACAGCACCGTTCAACGGAACATCGGGACGGCGTTTGGTTATTCTCTGCTGGCCTACCAATCCACGTTAAAGGGTTTGGAGAAATTAGAACTCAACCGGGTGGCCACCGAATCCGAACTCAAAGACCGATGGGAACTTTTGGCAGAACCCATTCAAACCGTCATGCGCAAACATGGAGTGACGAATGCCTATGAAAAACTCAAGGACGTCACGCGCGGGAAAAAGCTGGACGAAAAAAACATGCGCGCCTTCATTCAATCCCTCAAACTCCCGCGGGAAGTCAAAGAGCGGCTCTTAAGGCTCACCCCGGCCCGATACATTGGATTGGCGGATAAACTCTAACAAAATGATTAAATCCTTGCGCACCGGAAGCCTTCTCGCTGTTTCCGCTGTCATGCTGTTTTCCACTTACACCGTTTTCAACAAAGTGCTTGTGGCTAATGTCTCCCCCTTAACTTTGGCAGCCGTGAGCCAGGGAATCTCGATTTTTGTGGTGATCTTATTTTTCGGCGCCATTCCGGAATTCAAAAAAATCATTAAAATGCCCCTGCGCGAGGTGGCTGCCATCATCGCGATTGGAGTCTTGGGAACGGTGGCAGGGCCCGTATTGTTTTTAAAAGGACTGGAACATGCTTCCGCAGTCAACGCCATTCTGCTGGCAGAGCTTGATACCGTTTTCGTTCCGCTGATCGCCGCTCTTTGGCTCAAAAACAAAATCACAGGTCATGAAATTGGAGGCGGCATCTTGATGTTGGGAGGGTTTTACTACATTTTTACAGAAGGATTGAAAATCGGATTGGATTTTCGCTTGGGAGATATTTACATAGCCCTCTCCGCTCTTTGCTATGCTTTTTCCATCAATACGTTTAAAAAATACCTCCACAGCATCCCTTCCGAACGTGTGATGATCATTGGGGATACCATCGGCGTACTTCTCTTGTTTTTTGCAGCTCCGACCCTTTTGTTCATGCCTCACAATTTCGCTCCGATCTTCCGGCCGGAAATTTTTAAACCACTTCTTGTTTTCTCCATCATTGCTATCGCCCTGGCACGGTTTTTATGGTTCAAGGCAGTGGATTTACTTCCTGCTTACCGAGCTACGCTCATTTCCCTTCTCTCTCCGCTTTTGGCGTTGATGTTAGCGGCCGTCGTGCTAAAGGAACCTCTGAGTTGGTATCACATGATCGGCGGCTCTTTGGTGCTCGTGGGCATGTCTTTGGGAGTGTTTAGCGAACTGGGAGATTCTCAGGAAAAAACCCACCAGCGCGTCAAACAACACGTTTAATATGAAAAAACAAATCCTTTGGGGCTCCATTGCAGCGCTGGTGTCGACGATTTTCATCTCAAGCAATTCCACTTTCACCAAAATTCTGCTAGAGCGTTTTTCCACGTATTCGCTCGCGGCCATTGCGCAGATTTTTTCCGTGATCACGATTGCTTTCTTTTTTGGCGCGCTTCCGGAACTTAAAAAACTCAAAAACCTATCTTACAAAGTGATTTGGGGGCTCGTCATCGTCGGCATTCTTTCAGCTGTAATCCAACCTCTATTCCTGTACACAGGACTTGTAAAAACCTCGGCGATCAACGGCGCGCTCATCAGTCGCACGCAAATGGTGATTGTGAGCATTATTTCCACGCTCTGGCTCCGGGAACGGATTACGCCCCATCAAATCGTTGGCACTTTCATCATGCTTGGAGGCGCTTATTTCATCGCCACTCACGGGCTTTTAGAATCACTTTCGTGGGGCAGCGGGGATTTACTGCTCTTCGCAGCCGCGTTTTTTGGCGCGCTCTCCACAACGGTTTTCAAACGCTTTTCCACCGAGGTTTCTCCACAGTTGGTGGTGCTCACGCGCAACCTGCTCGGCATTTTACTCAATCTCACCATCGTCCCTTTCATTTTCCAATTCAAACACGATTTCAATCCGATTTTTGACGTTAAGGTGCTCGCGGTGCTCACCGTGTTTTCACTCATCGTGATCGTGGGTTCCCAATCACTGTGGTACAAGGCGGTAGAAGTCATTCCGGCCAACCGCGCGAGCAACATCGGCATGACCTCCCCCATCTTCGGCGTGCTCTTTGCCATGGGCATTTTGGGAGAAAAGTTTACCGCTTATCACATGATTGGGGGTATACTGATTCTGATCGGGCTTTTTTTCACTACGCTCCATCACCAAAAAAATCCACAACACGCCACTCATTTAAAAGCGCGAAGCTGGAATAACTAGTATGATCATCGGACTCACCGGATCCATGGGCGCAGGCAAAGGAGAAGTCGTCAAAATTCTTGAACGGCTTGGGTTTAAGTACATCACCCTTTCCCAAATGGTACGCGAAGAAGCCCGTCACCGTGGCATCCCGGAGGAACGGGAAAAATTGATGGAGGTTGGGAATTCCATGCGTAAAAAACATGGCCCAGGCGTGCTGGCAAAACTTGCTCTTCAAAAAATCCAAGCGCATGCGCATGACAAATGGGTCATTGACGGAATACGAAACCCTGCGGAAATTGAAGAATTAAAAAAGGATGAAAACGCGCACATTTGGGGGATCATAGCCGATCAGGATTTTTTGATTTCCCGAATCCTTCGACGTGCCCGCCCAAGCGACCCAAAAACTCATCAGGAAGTCCTTGACCGGATCCAGCGTGAATGGGGCAAGGGAGAACCCCAGGACGGCCAGCAAATGGAGCGTTGCATGCGCCACACGGATTCCCTGATTGAAAACGAAGGATCGCTCCAGGAATTGGACAAAAAAGTGATGGAACTTTACAATAGCCTCCAGTCATGAATTACAAACGACCTTCAAAAGACGAATATTTTATGGAACTTGCCCGCACGGTGGGCACCCGCAGCACGTGCCCCAAAGCGCAGGTGGGCGCCGTTCTGGTAAAAGACGGTTCAATCATTTCCACAGGCTACAACGGCGCCCCCATGGGGGAAAAGCATTGTGATGAAGTCGGACACAACGAATCTCCGGACGGTCATTGCCAGCGCGCCGTGCACGCAGAACTCAACGCCGTCCTCCAGGCCGCCAAACACGGCAACGCCACCAACGGATCCACCCTCTACATCACTCACTTCCCCTGCAATAACTGCCTCAAGGCCATCCGAAACGCCGGCATTGTGGATATCGTCTACGAGGTTCCTTATAAAAATCACGAAAACTTCATCAGTCTCAATTTCTTCCAGTTACGGCAAGTAAAGGTGAAAATTGATAAGCCGGAGATTAAAAATAAAAAATTAGTGAAATAAGATGAGGGTAATTTATGTCAGTTCATTGGTATATTTGAAACCCAAAAATACTCCATGAAAAAGGTTCTCTTCATATGCATGAGCAATTCCAGAAGAAGCCAAATGGCCGAAGCAATTTACAAATCTTTGGGTGGTTCAGCAAAAAGCGCCGGAATAGACCCTGCGGGGGGGGATTACCAGATTGACCCCAACGTCATTTCCGCCTTGAAAGAAATGAAAATTGAGACAAAAGGTTTAAAGACAAAACAATTAACTGAAGAAATGTTGGATGAGGCCGATAAAATCATCACCTTTCGATGTGCCGACCTTGTACCTAAAAAATATCACGCCAAAATCGAGGATTGGGATCTGGGAGCGAAGAGACAGGTTGGACAAAAGCAAGCTGAAAGAACTTTGGATGAAATAAGGATGTATTGCGATTTGATTTATCAAAAAGTAAAACGCTTTAAAGAACAGTTAGAAATTTCATGAAGCAATTTGATTGACAGGTGAACGAATATTTACTACACTAGAGTCATTATTAAGTAATCTAAAGAATTTATGGAAACAGCCAAACTCGCTCTTTTTGAGGGCAAAGTCATTCGAAAAATAATTCATAACAATGAGTGGTGGTTTTCGGTGGTAGATGTTTGCGAAGCACTCACATATAGTGTTGATGCCGGAGCATATTGGAGAAAGTTAAAACAAAGATTGGCAGAAGAGAGTAGTCAGGTCGTGACATTTTGTCACGGACTGAAATTAGAAGCTTCTGACGGCAAAAAATATGAAACAGATTGCGCCAATACCGAGGGCATCTTTCGCATCATCCAGTCTATCCCCTCACCCAAGGCCGAGCCTTTTAAGCGTTGGCTGGCCAAGGTAGGGTATGAAAGGGTTCAGGAGATTGAAGATCCGGAGCTAGCCACCAAGCGAACCAGGGCTCTCTACAAAGCCAAGGGCTATTCCGACGTTTGGATTGAAAAACGGATGCGTGGTATAGCAATTCGTGAAGAATTGACGGACGAATGGAAAAATCGAGGAGTCAAAGGGCAAAAAGAATACGCTATTTTAACAGCGGAAATTTCCAAAGCCGCCTTCGACATGACGCCTTCAGAATATAAAAAACTGAAAGGGCTTGAGCGTGAAAATTTACGGGATCACATGAGCGATTTAGAGCTCATCTTTTCGATGCTGGGCGAAGCTTCCACAACCGAAATCACCAGGAGTAAAGAAGCGCAAGGATTTGATCAGAGTAAAAAAGCAGCCTACGAGGGAGGATCCATTGCCGGCAACGCCCGGAAGGAACTGGAAAACAAAACCGGCAAACGAGTTTCTACAAAGCAAAATTATTTAAAATCGCCTGAAAATAAGAAATTCCTTCAATAATTTTGCATTTCGCTCATGTGAGCTACCTCCAAATGATTGATCATTTTGGCGGCGCCGACAAAATGATAAGTATCTCTACAGAAAGTAAAAAAGAAGCGATGCTTGCCTTTTCATCTATCCCGAGTAAACTAAATCCAGTAAAAGCGTTTGCCTGCCTGCCGGCAGGCAGGAGTCCCCCATCCCGGGACAAGCTGGCGAAAGAAAGCCCCGATGACTCGGGGCGAGTAGACCCGCACGGAGAACCCACTCCGTTACCAAAACAAATCAAGTACAAAGCCTAGGTGGTACCCCCCGAAATTCGGGGCCGAGGCGTCCAATGTTGGACGTTTTGTTTTACCTAGTCCCTAGTCCTTAGTTCCTAGTCCCCATCCTTATGTTCAAACCCGTTGATCCCAAACAATCGTTCCCCAAGCTCGAAGAAGGACTGATCAGGTTCTGGAAAAAGAACAAAACGTTTGAAAAATCACTCGAAAAACCGGGCGGAAAAACCAATCCAAAAGAATATGTTTTTTATGATGGCCCGCCCTTCGCCACGGGTTTGCCTCATTACGGGCATCTCATCGGAGGAATGCTAAAAGATGTGGTGCCGCGTTATTGGACGATGCAAGGTTATCGAGTTCCACGTGTGTGGGGCTGGGATTGCCACGGATTGCCGATCGAAAATCTGATCGAAAAAGAATTGGGGCTGAAGACGAAAAAAGACATCAGAAAGTTTGGTGTGGATAAGTTCAATGAAACCTGTCGCTCGTCAGTACTCAAGTACGCCAAGGAATGGGAGCGTACCGTGGAACGCATGGGTCGTTGGGTGGATATGAAAAACGCTTACCGAACCATGGACATGAGCTTCATGGAATCCATCTGGTGGGTATTCAAAGAGCTCCACAAAAAAGGAATGGTGTATGAAGGCCGCAAAGCCATGCACATTTGCCCCCGGTGTGAAACTCCCCTTTCAAATTTCGAAGTCACGCTGGGCTATAAAGAAGTCAAAGATCTTTCGGCTATCTGGAAATTCAGAGTGAAAAATCAAAAAAACACCTATCTACTCTCTTGGACTACCGCGCCTTGGAGCACGCCCTCGACAATGGGACTCTCCGTTGGTCCAAATTTTACTTATGTTAAAGCGAAAGTGGGTGACGAATTCGTGATTTACGCAAAAGAATGCCAGGGGCTCGTGATGAAAAATCTGGAAGCGTATGAAGTGGTGGAAGAATTCAAGGGCTCTAAACTCGTTGGGCTGGAATACGAACCAATCGTGGACGATTTTAAGCGCGTACCGGAAGTGGCAAGCAACAAAAATGTTTACCACGTGTTCGCCGCTGACTACGTGGAAGTTACAGAGGGTACCGGTATTGTGACCATCAATGGTTCTTACGGAGAAATTGATATGGAGGTGGCGCAAAAAAACGGTTTGCCCATCGTAATGGACGTTGGGATCGACGGCCGATTCACTAAATTACTCCCGGACTATAAAGGCATGCCCACCAAAGAAGCTGCACGAAAACTCGTGGAGAATTTAGGAGAAAAAGGGCTGGTATGGCGCTCCGAACCATTTTCGCACAGCTATCCCCATTGCTGGCGCTGCGACACTCCTCTTTTGAATTACGCCACCACGGCCTGGTTTGTACGAGTGACGCAGATCAAAGATCAATTGCTCAAAACAAATGAAGCCATTCATTGGGTTCCGGATCACGTGAAAGTTGGACGATTTGGCAAATGGCTCGAAAACGCAAAAGATTGGGCGGTTTCCCGCGCGCGCTATTGGGGTACTCCCTTGCCGATTTGGCGCAACACGGAGGATCCAAGCGATGTGCTCGTCATCGGCTCCGTCGAGGAACTCGAAAAACTTTCCGGGAAAAAGGTAAAAGACCTACACAAGCACATCGTCGACACGGTTGAAATTAAACAAGATGGAAAAACGTATCGCCGTATCGAGGAAGTGTTTGATTGCTGGTTTGAATCCGGCAGCATGCCCTACGGCCAATGGCATTATCCGTTCGAGAATAAAAAGAAGCTGGAGGAAAACTTTCCGGCCAATTTCATCGCCGAAGGGCTGGACCAGACCCGTGGCTGGTTTTACACGCTTCACGTGCTGAGCAATGCGCTCTTTAAAAAACCCGCCTTCCAAAATGTGATCGTGAACGGCATCGTGCTGGCGGAAAACGGACAGAAAATGAGCAAGCGCCTCAAAAACTATCCCGATCCTCACGAAGTGCTGGAGAAATACGGCGCGGATGCTTTGCGGTTTTACCTCCTAAATTCCCAGGCGGTGGTGGCGGGAGATTTACGGTTTTCGGAACGGGGCGTGGAACACGTGCTGAAAAACATGATGATCCCGATCTGGAACGCGTACAACTTTTTTGTAACCTACGCCTCCATCGACGGTTGGACACCGGAGCGGCTCGTCAAAAATTCTCCTCACAAGCTCGACACCTGGATCATGGCGGAATTGAATCAGCTCATCAGCGGACAAATCGAGTATTTCCGCGTGTACGA
>JAZDOH010000097.1:0-7505 GCA_043798815.1 Candidatus Peregrinibacteria bacterium
GGAACCGGCGACTTCATTCCACGCGATGTAATGGTAAGTATATCCACTTTCGTTCACATTTTTGCTCTTCCCTAGACTGAATCCATTGGTATTCAAGGAGGTAATCCGATCAGTATAACCGGTATCGGCACCAAGCCAGAATGTTGGAGTCATTGTCACGGATCGTTGTAAGGCGGGTTTAGCATGAGAAGGTAGAATCATCATGTACTCTGGCTGAAAACTCAATCCGGCAATGGAGCGGTTGATGCCATTTCCCGTATAACTTCCTAAAGCCATGTCAGGAGAACCTTTCATGGCTACCCAAAAGAATTTTTTACCAGATTCATTGATATAAGTGCTCGAACCAATTTGAAAACCGTCTGCATCTAACGATTGGATATGATTGGATTCAAGCGCATAAGAGCCATCTGTGGTTTTTGAAAAACCCGCGGGCATGGTTGAACTGCGGATAGCTCCATAATGGTAATTATGTCCTTTAATAATCACCAAATCGGGCTGAAAGCCCACTCCGGTGATGTTGCGGTCGTCGAGCCCGTTTCCAACGTAAGTTCCCGTTTGGATCATGGTTGTAGTAGTGGCCTCGGCAAAAGGAATCCGGATGACCGAACTAAAGATAAATAAGCCTAAAATGAACAAGGGCAAAATCAAAATGGCTTTACCCTGAAAAGCAAATAGCTTTTTCATAAAAAAATAAGGTTAATATTAACGCTTTTAAAGATACTCCAGAGCTACCGTTTTTGGCAACTGAAATTGAAACTTTGAATCTAATGGTAAAAACTGACGGGCGCGGGCGCCATAGGAGGGGTATGACTAAGGCTGTGAGAAACGGGAATAGGATCCATTTTTACAACCACTGGAGCTTTAGGCTCTTCTTTGTGAGCCAATACCGCGAAAGTGAACACCCATACCGCTGTGGAAAAGATGTGAAACAGACCCAAGAGGTAAGAAGAAGCCAGCAGCAGAGCAAAACCAATCAATCCCAATGTGCTCAGGACGATGACGGAAGAAAAAACATGCGCAAAATATCCCCCCAGCGCCACCAATCCCATGGGGATCAGTAAGACGAGAAGAATATTTAGAACCACGCGCACGGCAATCAGCGCCATGAGAATGAAAATAAGGATGGTTTTTCGGAAATTAGAAAGCACCAAAATGACGCTTTCTTTAAAAGACTCAATGAGTCGCTTGTTTTCCAAAACGATAAAATACTCCGCGTAAGTAAAAAGGAAGCTGGCGATGAGCCCCACCATGACCACAAATAATAAAATCGGAAGTGCCACCAAGAAAACGTTCACGCCCCACCACCTCAAAATGAAAGAACCTTCAGTAAACAAGGTGACGATGCTGAATGTTCCAGTCACCACTCCAAACTCGAACAATGGGAAAAAGCGCCTCAAACCAATTTCAACAGAACCTCCGATGGGTTTGTATTCGCGAATGCGCATAAGAGCCTCGATCAACGCCCCTTTGAAAATCGGCGGAATAACGACATATCCAATCAAAAACAAAAAAATAAAAACAATCATGCTCACTGCGCTCCACGGGTGCACTTTAACAAATCCTAAAACCGCCTCTAAGATCGGGCGAATGTTGGAATGGGTTTCAGCAGAAAAAAGTTCCGAATGCCTGAAGGCGTTGTATTGGTACGTGAGGTAAATGCTTGAAACCACCACGCTGAAAAAAGCGGGAACCATTCCATACCATAGAAGTTTTTTTAGGTGGACTTGGGTTACCTGCCAAGCCTTACGAACAATATCGCGACTGTTCATGTTTGTATTTTAATGGCTCACATTTTAACATAAAAAAGTCCCATAATCTACAAAAGTTCTTTGGCGTTTGGGTTTTGGTTCAATTCACTCGAATCGACTGAGGAAATAATTGCGATTCAGGCCGGATCTCCCGTGTGAAGCACGTCAGCCCATGACCATGAGACCAGTTGTCCATAGGGCCATAATAAGGCGCTTGTGATTGCTCTTGACTGTCCGTTTCCCGCAGGAAGGTAGTACAAAGCTTGTAACGGTTTTCGGAAAGTCTTTCATACCCGTAAAGCTCGCCGGTTTCCGGATCCCTGGGAAGATTTGAAAAATCTTTTAGAACAGCGGTTGAAAGATCCTGAAGGGTGGCAGGAAGCTTTTTTTGAATCCTAAAATGCTCATCCAGCTGATAACTGAGGCTGGAAAGATCCTGGATTCGCCGTTCATCGAGCCGCTTCACCTGAGCTTCCAAGGGGGAGCCAACAGCAAAAAAACCAAGGACGATGGCCACCAATATCAAAATTCCGCCAATGCCGAAATAAAGAGAAGAAGAATTTTTGTTCATGAGTTTTTTTTAATGTCATTCAAATAATACCAAAACACGCCTCCGGAAATGACAAAGACAGTGAGCACTTTAAGAATAAAACGCAACGTGATCTCACCTCCCAAAAAATTATAAACGAGGGAAATCACGTCTGAAATCACGATCACGGAAGCGATCACCAGCGTGGCGTACGTGAGCCATTTGCGAATGGAGGACTTGAGAAATGCTTCATCGACGAGTTGTTCTTTGCGAAGCTTAAAATTCATGAATGCGTAAACGGGAAAAGCAACGATCAACGTGGCCAAAAATTGCCTAATGACGTCAATGGAATAATCGTAAGGAGACGCGGGATCTGGAAATCCATGATTGATTAGTTGCCAAAAAAGCCCGCCCAAAGCAATGGCGGACATATAAAGTGTGACAAACGCGAGAAGATAAAGAAAAAACGTCCGTGCGGGATGCGAAGAATTCATGATTTTAAAATTAGGTTACCTCCATAATACTCTTTTCTCGCATTTTTTAAAGAGCGCCGTGCATTTCACGTGGGATCACATTAAGGATACCAGAGGTGGCAAAGGCGCCCTTTCGACACACTACTCGATTAGAGTAGGGGTCAGGCCTCCCTACCTAGGTCTTTCGCCCCGTAAAACGAAGCTAAGACACCAGTGTTTGTTTTTGTTTTTGGCCTCTACGACCCACCGTAGCTTTAGCGAAGGTGGGGAGAGACTACTTAGCGCGGATCCGACGTAAAGCCGGACCGGTTGGGAAAGTAGGGAGAAAGCAATCTTACATCCCTTAGGGGGTAAGGAATATAAAGACTGCTTCCTCCCTGCTGGAGCTTCTTTTAAAAGATCAGGTGATCAAATTATTATATCATTTCGCAACTCAAACGTCAATCCTTTCGCCTCTCTCTTTTTTTCGTTACACTGCAATGGATGAAAGGAAAATTATTTATCATTGTTGGTCCTTCCGGTTCCGGGAAAAGCTCCGTGATGATGGGGTTAAAAAAACAACATTCGGAATACACGTATCCGCTTTCTGCGACCACTCGCCCCATGCGGGAAGGTGAACGCGACGGAGACATTTATCATTTTTACACTCAAAAACAATTCGAAGAGGGCATTAAAAAAGAGGCATTTTTGGAGTACGCGCTCGTGCACCAATCTTATTATTATGGCCTTTTAAAAAAACCGGTTGTAGAAGCTTTAAAGCGCGGGGAGGCTGTGGTGCGTGAAGTGGATATTCAGGGGTTTGAAAGTATTCGCAAAATCATTCAAAAACCAAACCTGGTCACGATCTTCATCACCGTGCCCGATAAATCCGAATTGATTGAGCGGATCGTGAACCGCGCCATCATTTCCAAAGGGGAATTGGATAAGCGCGTGGAAAGCATGCACCGTGAATTCGGTTGGGCTCGTGAATGTGATTATCTGGTGGAAAACCGCACCGGAGAACTCGAAAAAACCATTCAAAAGGTGGCCGCAATCATTCAACAGGAAACCCAAAAGTGATGTATCCGAAAAAATCCCCACGCCTTTGGCAGCTCGACGCCTTGAGGGGAGTGGCCATCCTGCTCATGGTGGCGTTTCACATCGTGTTCGACTCGAGTGTCTTTTTTGGAGTTAAGCCCCTGGATTATCACCATAGTTTTTGGTATTACGAAGGCAAGCTTGCGGCCATCCTGTTCATCGGCCTGGCGGGCGTGGTGAGCGCGCTGGTTGGCGCCCAAAAAAATGTCCTGCGAGGAGTGCGATTGATTTTAATGGGACTCATCATCACCTTCGTAACACGAGTTATTTACCCGGAGTGGACGATTTGGTTCGGCATTCTGCACTTTTTGGGTGTTGGAATTTTGCTTTCGATCTTTTTTGCCCGCTTGGGCCGTTTCAACGCGGTTTTGGGATTGCTGGCTATCGGATTGGGGGCGATCGTCACATCCTGGCGCGCCAGCCACTGGTTTGGACTTGTTTTTGGGGTGAGACCTTACGACTTCCAAACGTTCGACTATTACCCCCTATTTCCCTGGTTTGGAGTGATGTTGTTGGGAATGGCAGTGGGCCATTGGATAACTCAAAAAAGAACTCTTGCGGCCACTCCACCGCCCTGCACCGCGAAACCCTTGCTGTGGCTGGGAAAGTATTCGCTGTGGATTTACTTTGCAAATCAGCCGATCTTGCTCGGAATTTTGAGCTTGATTTTTTGACTTGACTTCTGTGGGTGGTATACCTATACTGGGTATAGGTTTTTAACTTTTATCCCATGATTGAACCTTATAAAACAAAGGCTCTCGAGCGGCTCAAACGCGCGAATGGCCAAATCCAGGGCATTATTCGCATGATCGAGGAAGATAAATACTGCGCGGACGTTCTTACGCAGCTCTTAGCCCTACAGGGCGCGCTCAAAGGTGTGATGCCCCTGGTGCTGGAAAATCACCTTACTACCTGCGGCCCCAAACAATTGGGGTCGAATGATTCCGCAAAACGCAAAAAATTCATCAAGGAAATCGTGAAGGCCTGCGAACTTTCTAGCCGATAAATTAAACATCTTTATGAGAAAAACTGAACTCAAAATTCTGGGAATGACCTGCTCCAGCTGTGAAGTGCGCATTGAACAAAAATGGAAAAAACTTCCGGGCATCCACAAGGTACGCGTTAATCACTCTACGGGTAAAGCCATCATAACCCATTCGGATGAATTAAAATTGGTAACCCTCCAGGCGGCGCTGGCTCAAGACGGCTATCGTGTCACCCTGTGGAATCAGCCAGTCCAAGGAGATGAGCCTGAAAATGACTTTTTTGATTATCTGAACGTGGGGGCGATTTTTCTCATTCTGATCGCGATTTACCTCATCACCAAAGAACTGGGGTTGGTGCCTAAGAATTTTGGCGTGTCGGCTAATATGAGTTACGGATTTGTATTTTTGATCGGCCTGGTTGCCGCGGTGTCATCCTGCTTGGCGGTGACGGGAGGATTACTCCTCGCTGTGGGTTCTGAATGGGCAGAGCGGCATCCGGAGTTAACGGGGTGGCAAAAATTCAAACCACTTCTTTCTTTTAATATCGGACGCCTGGTGTTTTATGGAATTTTGGGCGGAGTGGTTGGCGCCATCGGATCCGCTCTACAAATTTCCCCACGCACAAACGCCGGAATTGTAATCGTGGCTGGGCTCGTGATGTTGTTTTTGGGCATTCACCTCCTACATCTTTTTCCCGGAGCAGGACGCTTCATTCCAAAAATGCCTAAATTTTTGGCGCACAAGATTCATGATTTTGAAAAACATGATCATCCGCTTGCGCCTTTTCTGCTCGGAGGAGCCACGTTTTTCCTTCCTTGCGGATTCACCCAGGCGCTCCAGCTTTATGCGCTGAGCGTGGGCAATTGGAAAGTGGGAGCTCTCACCATGTTCGTGTTCGCATTAGGAACAATGCCAGCCCTTCTTTCCGTCAGCGCGCTTTCAAGCTTCATTCAGGGAACGGTTAAAAAGTATTTCATGCGTGTGGCGGGAGCTCTCATCGTTTTGATCGCTTTGCTGAACATCAAGAGCGGATTGGTTTTGAGCGGAATTGATGTGAAAGCCTGGCTCCCTTCAGCGCCCGCGATTGAATCCAATGTGGAAATGGCGGAAGGCAAACTAATCGCCCGCATGGCGGTGCGGGGACTGAGCTACACGCCCTCACATTTTGTGATCAAAAAAGGGATTCCTGTGGAATGGCAGATTGATGGCCGGGAAGCAGCAGGATGCGCCCGTTTTGTGGTGATGCCCCAACTCAAAATTCAGCAACTGCTTGAGGGCGAAAAAATCACAATCGTCACCTTTACCCCAACCCAAACAGGACGACTTTATTTTAGCTGCCCCATGGGCATGACAACTCCATGGGCGGCGTTTGAAGTCATCGAATAACCCCTCATTACATGAAAACGGCCAATCTAAAAATCACTGGCATGACATGCTCTTCCTGCGTGCGCCATATTGAAAATGATTTAAAGGAACTCCCGGGCGTGCACCACGTGGCTGTGAACTTTGGGACGGAAACCGCCCAAGTGCATTTTGATGAAACTCAATTGAATGAGCTGCAAATCGTCGGGCAAATCAAAAAAACGGGCTATGGCGCAACGGTGATCGGAGGTGGAGAGGGTCACGAGGGACATGATATGAGAAATATGAGCAATGAAGACCATTCCGCCCATGCCGCTGCAGAAAGCGAGCCGGAAGTCCGCCAGCGACTTCAAAAATTCGTGGTAGCCGCCGTTTTGAGCATTCCCGTAATACTGTTTACGTTTTTAGATGTCCCTAAAGAAATGGAGATGATGATGCTCATCACGCTGGTGATTTTGGGCTATAGCGGCCAGGAATTTTTTACTAAAGGCATTCCCTCGCTCCTTCGCGGACGGCCTTCAATGGAAACCCTGGTAGCCATCGGAATGGGAACCGCCTTTTTGTACTCGAGTTACGTAGCCTTATTCGCCCAGATGGAAGCGGAATATTTCATGGACGTGGCCATCATTCCCACTTTCATTTTGCTGGGCAAATATTTGGAAGCCAAAGCCAAAGGCCGCGCGCGCGAAGCCATCAAAAAACTACTGGAGCTTTCCGCCAAAGTAGCGCATCGGATAAAACCGGATGGGAACGTGGAAGATATCCCCGTCGACCAAGTACAATTGGGCGACAAATTACTCGTAAAACCCGGCGAAAAAATTCCTGTGGATGGTGTGATTTTAGAAGGCACAGCCACCATCGACGAATCCATGGTGACCGGCGAAAGTATTCCGGTAGATAAAGTTACGGGAGACAAAGTAATTGGCGCCACCATCAACGGAAATACGGCCTTCACCATGCAGGCCCAACACGTGGGCTCCGAAACCATGCTCGCCCAAATCATCAAAATGGTGGAACAGGCGCAAATGAGCAAAGCCCCCATTCAAAAACTCGTCGATGTGGTATCGGCTTATTTCGTGTGGGGCGTTATTGCCATCGCTATCGTGGTTTTTGCGTTGTGGAGTACAGTGGGTGGCGTAGAAGCTTCCCGTGCCCTGATTTACTCAGTGGCCGTGCTCGTGATCGCCTGCCCTTGCGCCCTGGGGCTCGCTACGCCCATTTCTATCGTCGTGGGATCCGGCCGGGGAGCATCCATGGGTATTCTGATCAAAAACATGGAAGCGCTCGAAAAAACCCACAAAATCACCGCCATTTGTTTCGATAAAACCGG
>JAZDOH010000107.1:0-4207 GCA_043798815.1 Candidatus Peregrinibacteria bacterium
ATTAATCGTAGTCCCAATGTAGAAGAAAGGCAGCATGACTGCAAGCAAAATCGAACCCACCAGGAACGCGACGACCATGATCATGAGCGGTTCGATGACGGTGGAAATGTTTTTGAGTTTGTAATCGATGGACTTGTGGTAATTTTGGCGGAGTTTCATGAGCATTTGGCTGATGGTGCCCGTGCTTTCTCCGATGTGGACGAGTTGAGAGAATTGGAGAGGAAAGAGTTTGTCTTCCTTAAAATGCTTGTCTTCAATGTTTTTAAGCCCCATGGACTCACTCACGGATTTGCCCATGACCACGTCATGCCGCACCTGCTCGAGCGCCCGTTGGTAATGCAAATTGCCCAACGTGGCCTGGGTGATTTGGAATGCCTCGGAAATGAGCACGCCGCTTTTGAGCAGCATGGCCATGTTGCCGGCCAGGATCATAAGATTCTTTTCTTTGGCAATCGTTCCAAACGCGGGAAAAATGCCGACGAACTTTTCCCAAGCCAACCGGCCGGGGCGGGTTTTCCCGAAAAACAGCCACAATAAGATCACGCCGCCAACGATGCCCCCTAACAAAAGGGGCCACTGATCACGGACGAAATTACTGATATTGATCATGGTTTGAGTGAGCGCCGGTAATTTGACTTTCGCCTGGGTGTACATGGCCGCCACGCGTGGAATCACAAAAATCATCATGCCCGTGACGAGTGAAACCGCCATGATGAGGAGCAACATGGGGTAAAACATGGCTCCGGTGATTTTTCGCAAAAATTCTTGCTGCGCTTCCATGTCTTCGGTTAAATCTTCAAAAACCAGTTTTAAGTTTCCGCTTTTTTCTCCGGCTTCTATCAGCGCCACCTGCATGGAAGGAAACACATTTGGAAAAAGTCGCATAGTTTGCGCGAGCCCCATGCCAGCATTGATGTGATGGAGCATTTCCGTATAGAGTTTCTTGAGCGACTGTTGTTTGGTTTGCGCGCGTATGACCGTGAGAGAATTGATCAGGGGCACTCCCGAACCAACCAAGGTTGCCAATTGGTCAAACAGAAACAATCGTTCTTTGGCGCTCAACCGAAGCATCCGAAGTGAAAAGGATTGTTTTTCGGTTTTTGGTTTCGGTTGCACCGCAACAGGCGCAGAAACAACTGGTTTTGGAATTGCAGAAGTCGACTGAGCTGGAGTTGATACAGAGAGAGGTGTCGGAATAGAAACTTTTGGTTTGGATTTGAAGTGTTTACCCAACCACAGCTCTGTCTTGAGCCAAACGTCTGCAAAGCCGTCCCGAATTTTATGAACCAAAGCGGTCATTGAGCTTGAAGGGTTAAAGCGTGGCCTGTGTCTTGGCCGTCTTTTTGAAGCGCGAGCGATACCAAACCGACTGCCGGGACATCATTTTTATACATTTTCTTTTGGGCGTACGGCGCCTGCAAATCCATCCGATACGGCCCATCGCTCACATCCAAGGCGAATGAAGTGCCGCGGTTGAAGCGTACAAAGCGAATGATGGGAGAAAAATCAGAATTACTCGTGAGCTGGTATTGCCATTGGGTTTCTTCAGCCTCTTCAAAATCGGTGACGCAAATTGAACCTGAAGCCGGCAAAGCGATCACATTCAAAAGTCGTTCCTGTTCATCGCGTTTATTGAGTGTACCGCCATCGGTTGTAATTAACCAATAACCAGACTGACCGTTATTATCACAAGAACCATTGAGATTCAATTTCAGTGTGTCATTCGCGGGCTCATCCGCAACCACGAGGTAGTTTTCTAAAAAATTCACACTCACTTTTTCATAATCCCCATTCAGTACGGCGAGCTGGGATTGTTCGATGGTGTCTTCGATCAGCCCAACCACTTCTTGCGACTTGATGCTCTCGCCAAAATAACCAAAGCCCACCACGGCGGAGGTAGCCATAATTCCTAAAATGCTGACCGTAATCAGTAATTCCATAAGGGTGAACCCGGATTGTGACGTGAATGAATCCATAAAATCAAACCATGACGCGCAAAGCTTCCTGAATGGAAATATCGCCTGTGGCGACTTTGTATAAAGCATCTTTACGAAGTAAAATCATTCCTTCTTTCACCGACTGGGCTTCGATTTCCGTTTGCGAAGCGCCACGGATGATGAGTTCTTCGATCGCGGGAGATATTTCCATGACTTCAAACAACCCGATGCGCCCCTTGTAACCGATGTTGTTGCAGGCGGGACAGCCTTTGGCTTGGTACATGAAACCTTTTTCGGGTTCCACGCCCGCTTCGCGGAATAGATCGAAGTATTTGGCGGTAATGGGTTCCGGCTGCCGACACACGTTGCAGAGCTTCCGAGCCAACCGTTGCGAGATGATGAGTTTGCAGGCCGCGGTGATGAGGAAGCGGTCGATTTCCATGTTGAGCAAACGTTGAATGGTTCCCGCCGCCGTGTTGGTATGGAGCGTGGAGAACACGAGATGACCGGTGAGGGCGGATTCGATGGCGAGCGCCGCGGTTTTTTTGTCGCGGATTTCCCCCACCATGATGATGTCCGGATCCTGGCGAACGAGCGTGCGAAGACCATCCGAAAAATCAAAACCAATGTCCGGGTTCACCTGGCTTTGAGTGACGTTGCTGATTTTATATTCGATCGGATCTTCCAGGGTGGAAATATTGTATTCATGCCCATCAAACATGGAAATCATGGAAAACAGCGACGTGGACTTTCCTGAACCCGTGGGCCCCACCGCCAAAATCATTCCGTAGGTATCCTTGAGATGCTTTTCCACTTTTAGCAGAATGTGCGGCAGCATGCCCAAATCCCGCAGGGCGATCATTTGAGGATTTTTTTCAAGCAAACGAATCACCACTTTTTCCCCGAATTGAGTGGGCAATACCGACACACGCAAATCCACTTCTTTACCTGCCTGCCCGGTAGACAGGTCCCCCGTCGTAAAACTGCTTTTGCCGTCTTGAGGCAGGCGATGTTCATCAATTTTGAGTCCCGCGATAATTTTGATGCGGGCGACGATGGGATGATGGTAAATTTTGCCGAATGTTTTGTGCTGAATCATCGCCCCATCAATGCGGAAGTACACTTCGAGCAATTCTTCTTTCGGCTTAAAATGCACGTCACTGGCGTGTTTGGCCAACGCGGAAGAAAAGATTTCATCCACCAAACCGGGAATTGAATCTTCATCAAAATCCATGAGATTCGCGCCATTCAGCGCCCCGGGGCTTTCTTTGGTGATGACATCCAGGAGTGCCATAGAGTGTATTTAATCTAAATATTATACCAAAAATAGCCCGCAAAAGCAATGCTTTTCCTCTCTGGTCAATGTGCTATAATGGCGCCAAATGGAGCCAAAAAACAAACATCCTGCCTGCCGGCAGGCAGGCAAAACCCATCCCAGAGCTTTTTCGTTGATCGACGTGGTGTTCAGCATGGTGTTTTTGACGGTGATCGTTCTCGGAGTTGTAAAGCTCCAGACGAGTAATTTGGCGTTGAGCAACACCCAAAACTCCACCGCGCGCGCTTATGAACTGGCGAACCAGAGTTTGGAGATTGTGGAGGCGATTGGAGAAACTGGAATCGACTCTTCTTCCTGTGTTGTATTTCCCTGCCTGCGCTATTTAAAACCTAGTGGAGATTCTTATGTTTTGGATCCAGTCCCCCCACTGCCCGCGAGTGATTTTGAAAGAACCATCAAAATCAATCGCTTGGGAATTGCGGCTGGCGCCATCACCATCAATTCCGCTGACCCTGCGATTGTGACCAATGGATACCAAGTGACCGCCCTCATCCAATGGACTGACAGTTCAGGGGAACATTCCGTGGACGCAAAACGAATCATTTACGAATGAAGATTCAATTCTCAAAATCCTCCGGCTTTTCACTGGTCGAACTCATCCTGGCGGTGGGAATCTCCGCCATTTTGCTGATGGGCATGAGCGTGTTTTTTTCCAGCGCCATTAAAAACGCGTTCGATGCGCAGGAACGGGTGAACACCGCCCAAAGCCAATTCATCACCACGGCCATCGTGCAGGATAAATTCGCCACGACCAAAACGGTTTTAGACAGTGCTGGCCACAAACTCATCGCCCTAAACAACACCGGCAAAATGCCCATGAGTTACATGGGAACCGCTTTAGACGCCGAAGGGAAAACTCATTTGGTTTTTAAAGATTGGCTGCCATTCAATAAAGTCGTTCAAAGACCAAGCGACGAACATAATCTTTATGGCG
>JAZDOH010000013.1:0-14291 GCA_043798815.1 Candidatus Peregrinibacteria bacterium
AGCGTAGTAATCGCGTAAAAACGCTTCCATCACCTCTACGGGCGAGTCTTCCCCTTCCGATACAAACCGCTCTGAAGAAAGGAGCTTGCCTCCGCGGATTTGGAAAAGGACGAAATAGTTTTTCCCTAAATCCTCCGCAAACGCGATCACATCGCGATTGGGCATGGCGGTATCGGTGATGAGTTGTTTTTGCGCGGCGCGTTCAATGGCGGAAACCTGATCGCGAAGCGCTGCGGCCCGTTCGAATTTTTTCTCAATCGCTAGCTCCATCATCTGCCGCCTCAACGCTTCCAAAGCCGGTTTGTAATTCCCGGCCAAAAAATCCGTAACCGCTTCTATCTGCTTTCGATATTCCTCCGGTGTCACCATGCCCGCGCAAGGACCCGTGCAGCGCTTGATGTGAAAGTCCAAGCAAGGCCGTTTGGCCGGAGAATGGCCGATGCGAACCGCGACTCTCGCCCCTGGAAGCGGCGTGCCCTGAGGATTGAGGCGAAGGTTTTTAACACTGCAGAGCTTAAAAATCTTTTTGACGGAATCCAAAAGTTCTTTTACGTCCGTGCCGTTGGTTTTGGGGCCAAAATATCGTGCACCGTCTTTTTCAATGCGCCGCACGCTCGCCACCTCCGGATAATCCTGCCTCAAATCCACTCTGATGTACTGAAAATTCTTATCATCCCGCAGGCGTACATTGTAACGTGGCTGGAGTTCTTTTATGAGATTATCTTCGAGTATCAGGGATTCTACTTCATTGTTCGTTTCAATCCATTCGACTGTACGCGCGTGTTCCAGCATTTTTTGGATACGAGAAGATTGATCACTCGATTTTTGAACGTACGACTTGAGCCGATTCCGCAGCTGTTTGGCTTTTCCCACATACAACACCTCCCCTTTTTCATTCAGGAACTTATAAACCCCAGGTCCAGTTGGCGCTTTGGCGATGAGTTTGGCTATCCTCATTTTTAAAGGCAATTGTTTCACGGATTCATATTAGTGAGAGGAGGCGTATAATGGCAATCGAATTTAAATCTTTATGATCTATCTTGTTGGCGGGCCGCCACGATGCGGCAAAACAATGTTGGCCAAAGTTATGTCCAGACACTGGGGAATCCCCTGGATTTCCTGCGATACTCTGCAGGTGATTACAGGTAAGTACATGACCTCTAAACAATGGAGAAAAACTCACCCCTATTCACTATTACGAAACAAATTAAAAACAAATGATGCATTCTACGCCCAGCTTTCTCCGCAAAAAATTGTCAGTGTTTTGCGACGTCAGGCCAAGCCTACGTTTCCTGCCATCGATATGGCATCCATTTGCGAAATCGCCGATGGCAATAGTTATATTATAGAGGGTTATCATATCGAACCTAGCTTTGCTTATAAACTCATCAAAAAATACGGACGAAAAAATATCAAAGCCATTTTTCTTACCAAACACAATGCCGAGAGATTTGCAGTCGATGTGCATAAGAGCACTACTCCCAACGACTGGCTCATTGTGGGAACTAGAAAGCCGATAACTTTTCTTAAAGTTGGTCAAATGGTTGCCCTGTACAGCCGCTATTTTGAAAAGGAGGCCAAAAAGTACAAATTTAAAGTATTGAATATGGATCAAAATTTTAAAAAACAACTGAGCGTGGCCGTAAAATATTTACAATCCTAAAAAATGAATTTCTCTTGACGGGTGAACAGATATTTACTACACTGGAGGTATTATTAAGTAATTTAAAGAAATTATGGAAACAACCAAAATAGCCCTTTTTAAGGGGAAAACCATTCGCAAAACCATTCACAACAATGAATGGTGGTTTTCAGTGGTGGATGTAATAGAAGCTCTCACTGACAGTTCGGATCCGAATGATTACTGGTATAGAATGAAAACCCGTGTGAAAAGCGAGGATGGTTTTGAACTATCGACAATTTGTCGATGGTTGAAATTGCAAGCGCCTGATGGAAAAATGCGCGAAACTGATTGCGCTAATACCGAAAGTATTTTCCGTATTATTCAATCCATCCCCTCACCAAAGGCGGAACCTTTTAAGCGATGGCTTGCAAAAGTCGGTTACGAGCGGGTTCAGGAAATAGAAAATCCTGAACTGGCGACTCAGCGGACTCGGATGCTCTACAAGCTCAAAGGCTACAGCGATGGATGGATCGAAAAACGTATACGCGGAATCGCGATCCGAGAAGAGCTGACGGAGGAATGGCAAAAGCGCGGCGCAAAACAGGAACATGATTACGGCATCCTTACAGCTGAAATTTCCAAAGCTACCTTCGACGTGACACCTTCCGAACATAAAAAACTTAAAGGATTGAAACGCGAAAACCTGCGCGATCACATGAATGATTTAGAATTAATTTTTAACATGCTAGGCGAGCGCGCCACTACAGAAATTCATCGTAACGAAAACTCACAAGGACTGCCAAAACTGAAAGAAGACGCTAAAGCCGGAGGCGACATTGCAGGTGGCGCACGGAAGCAATTGGAAAAAAAATTAGGACGACCTATTATTTCCAAAGCTAATTACCTCAAAAATCCAGAAAATAAAAAACTTTTATGAACCTTCACGACTCCATACTCAAAACCATTGCCTTCTTTAATCTTTTTGATTTCCCGCTTACAGCGGAAGAAATTAAGGATTATTTGTACCAGTATGACAAGCCTGTCCACATTGCAGAGGTTAAAGGAGTACTCGCGGAACTTGTGGCGGATGGTAAATTAGAGGCAATCAAAGATTTTTTTGTGCTAAAAGACCGTGCAAACCTGCCCGAAATCCGTAAATCCCGTAAATTCATCGCGGAAAAGTTCTGGAACCGCGTGAAGTTTCATCTGAATATGATGCGGCATGTGCCATTCATCCGTCTGGTCGCCGTGTGCAACAATCTGGCTTACGACAACGTGAATGAGCAATCGGATATTGATCTTTTTGTGGTCACCGAACCGAAGCATTTGTGGACGGCACGGTTTTTTCTGACGGCGCTACTCCACTTCTTTGGGGTTCGGAGATATGGCGACAAAGTGGCCGGACGATTCTGCCTGAGCTTTTTTGTAACCACGGAAAAACTGGATGTCGGCGAGCTACAAATCAAGCCGGAGGATCCATACTTGGCCTATTGGACTCAAACGCTAGCTCCGTTTTATGGAGAAGCAACGTATGAGGAATTTAAGAACGCGAATACGGACTGGCTCCGCGAGCGTTACGGACTTGTGTTTTCAGATTCCGCCAAGCGCCATCTTTATGATTTTAAACCAACCTGGCTAAAGCGATTTTTGGAAATTGGTTCGAAAACTTCCTTAAAAAGACGTTCAAAAAGAAAACTTTGGCCTCTCATGCCAAACTCGGCTCCGAGGCAAGCGTGATTGTAAGCGATGACATGCTTAAATTTCACAATCACGACCGGCGGAAGGAATATTATGAAGCTTGGGGTGAAAGAGCCTCTTCCACCGTTTCATAATACGAAATGATGCTGGTGAGGCCGATCAGATTGATGACGTCCATGACGGCTTCTTGCGCTTGAGTAAGCACTAGTTTGCGATGGTCTTTGGCTAAATGCGTGTGCACGGAAACCAGGTAGCCAATGCCTTTGGAGTTGATGAATTTGAGGTTTTTAAAATCAAAAACCAGGGTTTTAATGGAAGAATCATTCAAAAGCGGCGTCAGATCCTTGCGCGCCTGTTCCACATTGGTTTCATCCATTTCACCCGCAAAAGAAACCACTTTCGCCTCTGGCTTGGGACTGTCGGAAATTTTGATGATGAGTTCAGAGGTCATGATTTTTGTGTGATTTCTTATCTATTCTACCAATTCCGATTGACCGCCAGCAAGGACTTTTGTTACAGTCGGGTTGTCTATGAAAAAACGTGTCTTTACGGGGATTCAGCCTTCAGGGCGGCTTCACATCGGAAATTACTTCGGGACGATCAAGCGGATGGTGGAATACCAGGAGAAGAGCGATCTTTTTTTGTTCATTGCCAATTTGCATTCGCTGACCACAGTGAATGATGCCAAAGAACTCAAAGCCATGACTCTCATGGCCGCCGGGGACATGCTGGCGCTGGGAATTGATCCTGAAAAGAGTTACTTTTGGGTGCAGTCGGATGTGCCGGAGGTGGCGGAGCTGGCGTGGATTTTATCGTGTGTCACCCCCATGAGATTGCTCGAACGAGCCACGAGCTTTAAAGATAAAATCGCCAAAGGGCTTCAGCCTAATGTGGGGCTCTTTAATTATCCGGTTCTCCAGGCGGCGGACATTCTGGCCACGCAATCTCACCTTATTCCAGTAGGTAAAGACCAAAAACAGCATATTGAAATGGCGCGGGACATCGCCATTAAGTTCAACCATACGTTTGGCGAAGTCTTTGTTATACCCGATGTTGAGATCCCCGAGGAGGTGGCCGTGATTCCCGGAACGGACGGACAGAAAATGAGCAAATCGTACAATAATGCCATTCCGATTTTTGCCACCGAGGCGGAATGGAAAAAAGCCGTGATGGGCATCGTGACTGACAGCAAAGGGGTGGAGGAATCCAAAGATCCCGAAACCAACACGATTTATCAACTGTACAAACTCATGGCCACGCCGGCAGAAGCCAAAGCGCTCGCGGATCGGTTTCTAAAAGGCTGGTTGGGTTACGGCGATGCTAAAAAGATGCTTCTTGAAAAACTCGTCTCCACGTTTGAGCCTTATGCCAAAAAACGAAAATATTATGAAGATCATCCCGAGGAAGTGGAGCGCCTGTTGCAGGCCGGAGCGGAAAAGGTTCGCAAAATCACCTTAAAAACCATGGAACAAGTCAGAAAAGCCACGGGGCTGAGATATTGATTTGATTTTGTTTTTTGGTTGTGTATAAATAGGTTATGCCAAAGTACATTTTCGTCACCGGTGGCGTGTGCTCATCCTTGGGAAAAGGGATCACCATCGCCTCCATCGGTCATTTACTGAAAGCTTCGGGAGTCAAAGTGTTCATTCAAAAGCTCGACCCGTATTTGAATGTGGATCCCGGAACCATGAGCCCGTTCCAGCATGGGGAAGTGTACGTGACGGATGACGGAGCGGAGACGGATTTGGATTTGGGACATTACGAACGGTTTATCGACGAGCCACTTTCCCGCATGAGCTCCACGTCCACAGGGCAAATTTACCAGACGGTACTGGATCGTGAACGAAAAGGTGATTTTTTGGGAGGAACTATTCAAATCGTTCCCCATATTACCGATGAGATCAAGCGCCGGATCCGCGACGCCGCCAAGACCAGCAAATGTGACGTGATGCTGTGTGAAATCGGCGGCACCGTGGGAGACATTGAAGGCCAGCCGTTTTTGGAAGCCATGCGGCAACTGCGGTACGAGGAAGGACGGAATGGAACGCTGTTTGTGCATGTTACCCTACTCCCATACCTCAAATCTTCCGGAGAACTCAAAACCAAGCCCACCCAGCTTTCCGTTCGCTCACTACAAAGCATGGGGATACATCCGGACGTCATTGTGGCTCGGGCGGATGAGAAGATTGAGCAAAAACACTTGCTCAAAATTTCCCGATTCTGCGACGTGAGCGCTGAAGCGGTAATCCCAGCCCCCACGGTGCGCACTATTTACGAAGTGCCTCTCAATTTTCACAAAGCTAAGCTTGGAGAAACGATCGCGAAAAAACTAAAGCTTAAAATCCAAAAACCGGATCTCACCGGCTGGCAGGAAATGGTGCATCGCATCCGGACTTCTCAGGAGGAGATCCACATCGGATTGGCCGGTAAATACAACGAATTGGATGACGCGTACCTGTCCGTGATCGAATCGATAAAATCCGCCGGTTACTTTCACCATCGCAAGTCAAAAATCATATGGATTGACGCGGAAAAAATCGAAGCCAATGATCCTCGGGAATGGAAACGCCTACGCGAAGTGGACGGAGTGGTGGTGCCAGGCGGATTCGGCATCCGCGGAACGGAGGGGAAGGTGCTTGTCGCGCAATATTGCCGCGAAAACAAAGTGCCTTACTTGGGATTGTGTTTGGGCGCGCAACTGATGACCATTGAATTCGCCCGCAATGTGGTTGGTATCAAAGGAGCCACTTCTGAAGAATTTTCTGCCAAAGCCAAACACAAAGTCGTCCACTTCCTCCCAGGTCAAAGTGAAAAACGAGCCAAAGGAGGCACGTTGCGCCTTGGCTCCTGGCCCTGCCGTGTGCTCAAGAACACCCACGCGTACAATGCCTACAAAACCAGCTTAATAAATGAACGCCATCGCCATCGCTACGAGTTTAATAACAAATACAAGACTCAGCTCGAAAAGCACGGCCTCATCTTCTCGGGAATCTCTCCGGATCACGAGCTGATGGAAATTGTGGAAGTGAAAGATCACCCATTCATGGTTGGTTCTCAATTCCATCCTGAATTCAAATCCAGACCCAATCGACCGCATCCGCTGTTTAGGGAATTTATAAAGGCGGCACTGTAAAGCAATTTGACAAAAAAAATAGTTGCTATATAATTTTCATCTTTAATCTCTAACAATAATAACTATGACATCCTCTCCAGGTGAAAGTGTTACGGTTGGAATTCAGAATGATGAAGGCAATCCACTGACAGTCACTGCTGTGATCGTCCAAGAAAGGAACCGGTTTTGTTTTCCTGATAATGTCACGCTTACAACTGCGGATGGGGTAAGTATTCCTGTTACTGAAGATCTTCGAAAACGTGCTATATCAAGATTACTAGCAGAACGTAAAGACATATTCAGGCTATTGGGGAGCCGGGCTGCCTGCCTTTCGGTACTTGCCAGAATTGATGAAATAAGTAGAGAAAAAGAACGAAGTAGGCCGGCGTGGGATGATGCATGGAATTTTTAACAACCTTATAAACCCCCAGGGCTTTGGCGACGTAAAAGAGGCGCTGCGAGGATCGCCAACTATTTGCATCATGTGCTTTGCATCATATTACTAAAAGCCTGGAGTCAGATCGATATAAAGTCGATATAAAATAGATATCAGATCGACTCCATGTCTTTAAAGAGTACTGGCAAACATCCTAATTACAAAATTTTCACCAATCCAATCAAATAAAACTCCCCGCTGGTTTTGCGGACGGCCTCCGGACGAAAGCGGCGGACGGTTTTGAAGAGTTTTTTCATTTCTTTTACGAGAGTTCCTTCATTCACTCCCGGAAGGAGTTTGATCACCGCGTAGCCGCCACGAATGAGATATTTTCCCGCCAAGCGAATGACTTGCAGATTCAATTCTTCTGAACGACCACCGTCGAGAAATCGGATGCCGCTGGTGGCAGGTGCCATGTCCGAAGTGATCACGTTGAAAACGCTGACACCTATTTCTTTTAACTTTTTTTCCAGCACTTCGTTTTCCATCACATCGCCGACAAAGGTGATGATGTTTTTTTCTTTAAAAGGCTTGATTGGCGTAAGGTCGACTCCAACCGCGATTCCGCTCGATCCGATAACAGTGCTCACGTACTGCAAAAAACTCCCCGGCGCGGCGCCCAAATCCAGCACCTTATCTCCGGATTTCAGAATATGGAACCGCTCCTGAATGGCCTGGAGTTTATAAACACTGCGAGCCCGATAACCCGCTTGCTTGGCCTGATGGAAATACTTATCTTTTGAATCGTATTGCATATCATTAAATGATTAATTACGAATTATGAATTACGAATTTTTTATTTCAGATAATCACATAAAAATTCTTAATTTTTAATTCGTAATTCGTAATTCATAATTCGTAATTATAAAGGTCTTTTCGCTGGCATTCCGTCGCGGCGTGGGTAACGGGCGGGGGTTTGAAAGTGTTTTGTAAACACCAGACAAGCCCGTTCTCCTTCCTTTTCGGGGAGGGAATAGAGTTTGACTTGGGGGGATTCAGCCTGGAGTGAAGTAATGGCATTGCGTGCCTGCAAGAGCTCATTTAAGTATTCCGGGCCTTTGTAGGCTGCCAACCGGCCATTCAGGTGCACAAAGGGATAAGCGAGCTCTAAAAGCACTCGCAAGGGGGCCACCGCGCGGCTTAGCACGCGGTCAAAGTCCTCGCGGTAAGCCGGGTCATGGGCTAATTCTTCCGCCCGCCCTGTGACGGTGCGAACGTTGGATAGACCAAGTTTTTGGATGAATCCATCCACCGCTTCGATTTTCTTAGCCGTAGCATCCATCAGCGTGAATTCGACGTCGGGAAAAAGAATGGCCAATGGAATTCCGGGCAGCCCCGCGCCTGTTCCTAAATCCAGCACTTTCATTCCGGGTTTCAAATCCAAATACCGTATGGCAGCCAGTGAATCCAGCAGATGTTTGATTCGAAACGTGGAATCGTCCGCCGGCCCCACCAAGTTCAATTCCGCATTGCGAGACAATACTTGTTGCGCAAAATACTCGAGTTTTCCGCAAAGCGCCTCGGTGAGACTCAAGTGAATGCTGTTCGCGAGTCGTTGGAGTTGTAAGGTGCTCATTGGGGTGAGGGAATCGGATCGTTGGGACCATACGAGGGCTGAAAGGCTGCGGGATTTGGTCCGGTTGTTGGCATTTTAACATCAATTTTTGGCTGGGACTTACAGCCCATTAAAATCAACAGCCCAAAGACGATAAGTAACCATTTTAGTTTCATGGATTAATCCAAAGGATTAGGATTTTGCCATCGCGAGTTTTCTCCCGCTTCCACCCAAACCCAATTAAAGGGGGTATTGAGCTTTTTTTGGTTGGGAAGTCCCAGATACCACCCGCGCTTGAGTTCATCGTCCGAAATGACCACAAACCCCTTCTTTTCATCCGTTAAAATACATCCTTGTTTATCGTCCCATTCTGATCCTTCAACACACCGACAAGTGCTTGTTGGAATATACTCGCAATCCGGCGCTTCATTTTCAATGCATGAAATCACGTAAGTGCCGGCTGTTTTTTTGCAGAGTTCATCGGCCTTAACCAGGGTTTCTTCCTCCATGGCATTTGGGCTCATCCAGCGGGATGATTTACCGTTTTCCACCCATGTCCAGGTGGAAGGGGTTCCGACTTTCTTTTCCTGCAAACTGCCATAATACCAACCCCGTTCTATGTCTTCATACATGATGTTGGGTTGGGCAATCTTTTTTTCGATGGCATCCAAAAGTTTTTGGGTTTCGTCCGGAGCGGTGGATCCGAGCACGCTCGCCTTAAAATTTCCGGATTGTGGAATACGGGGTTTTTGGACTTGCGCGATGGGTTTACCAACGGAAATCGGATCCCCTTCTTCACCTTGAGAAATGGAAGGAGTACAACCCACCATTAGCAGGGCAGCTGCTAAAAGAATGAACAAGGGGATTTTTTTCATGAGCGCTTACTGATTTTCTGATTCAGTTGTTGAATCGAGAGGTTCGGTTTCGGTTGGAGTCACGGCTTCTGTTCCCGTTCCAGTCTCCGTTTGCCCTTCGACTACGGCAGGTTCCTGGGAGGCGTCTTCTGTGACGGCTGCGTCAGTTGTCGCTTCGGTGGTGGCGTCTTCAGTGACAGCGCCTTCCGGAACAACCGTTCCGTCTGTGGTGGTTTCTTCTACGGCAGGAGTTCCCTCCGTCGTGGCTTCATCCCCGGGCAAACGATCCGATGTGCAAGCAGTTAGGGCCAGTAAAGTGAGCGCGATTGCGCCTAAAATCAGACTTTTTCGCATGATGTGATATAAGGTTAAAAAAATAAATCCAGGTGGAATTGTACAGTAAGTTTACAAAGAATCCAACTATTTGTTACACTAGGTGCGCTTTTGTTGGGGAGTCGCCAAGTGGTAAGGCAGCGGCCTTTGGAGCCGCCATTCGTAGGTTCGATCCCTACCTCCCCAGCCATTTTAATTGAACTTTTGCTGAACGGCATCAACCCCCTCCTTAAACAAGATTTCAATGGCTGAAGGAAGATCCTGGATGAGATTTTTCAGACTTTTTTTCTCCTCGCTCGTCAACCGACCGAGCACGTAATCTTCCAAAGTGCCTGGAAATGGGACTGGAGGCTGAATGCCAATGCGGAAGCGGATGAAATCAGGATCAAACTGATCAATGATCGACTGCACCCCTTTATGCCCGCCCGAAGAGCCGGAAGGGCGCACCCGAAGCGTTCCCATCGGCAAATCCACGTCGTCATAAATCACCACGACATCGGACGATGCGATTTTATAAAAACCAGCCAGCGATTGCACGGCATGGCCTGAAAGGTTCATGAAGGTTTGCGGTTTGGCTAAAACGACTTTTTCACTCGCGATTTCGCCGCTGGCGATCTCCGCTTTGCGTTTTTCGGAAAACTTGAAAGGTTCAAATCCAAAATGTTCATGCAAAAAATCCGCAGCCATGAACCCCGCGTTGTGGCGTGTATTTGCATATTCTTTGCCGGGATTTCCAAGACCGACGATCAGCTTCATGGCATTCATGATATCAATCCAGCTTCATAAACTCAAACACCTGCGGGCCGATCAAGATTTTATCGCCTTCCCGAGCGCCCAGGCGAATGAGGTCGCGAGAGGCGCCGATTTTTTCGAGAATGTCGAACACGCGAATGATGGCGCCGGTTTTGCTCATGTCCGTCATCACGGCGATTTGTTCGATGCGTCGGCCGGAAACGCGGTACGAGTCCCCCTCTTTTGTAACCTCAAATACTTTGGTGTCTGGGAGCTGTTCGTGAGGACGGAAAATTTTATATTCGGAAATTTTGGGTACGGGTTTATTCTTTTTGCGGAATTTCACCACTTCTTCTTTCAACCGATACAACAGCGGATCCAACCCCTGGCCGCTGACCGCGGAGATGAAGAGGGGTTTTTCTTTTTTGAACGCTTTCTTGGCTTTAGCAATTTCTTCTTCCGTCACCGCGTCAATTTTATTGAGGATGAGGATTTGCAATTTTTCACCAAGAATCCGACTGAACAAAGCCAATTCCTGATTCAATTGCTGATACTCTTTTTTGGGATCCGAATGAGTGATGTCGAGCAAATGCACCAGCACGCTCGCCCGCTCAACATGGCGTAAAAATTCATGACCCAATCCCCTCCCTTCATGCGCCCCCTCGATGATTCCAGGAATGTCTGCCGCCACAAAATCCGTTCCGTCCACCTGTACAACGCCCAGATTCGGGATCAGAGTGGTAAATGGATAATCCGCGATCTTTGGACGGGCATTGCTGATCCGCGAAATAAGGGTGGATTTTCCCACGTTCGGATAGCCGATCAGCCCCACATCCGCGATGAGCTTGAGCGTTAACTTTAATTCTCGCTCTTCCCCAGGCTCCCCTAATTCCGCAAAATCCGGCGCCTGGCGAATGGACGTTTTAAAATTCGCGTTTCCCTTCCCTCCAAGACCGCCCCGCGCCAAAACAATCTGCTGACCCGCCTGAGTGAGATCGGCGATGAGTTCGTTGGTGTTTTTGTCAAAAACCAAAGTGCCCACTGGCACCCTAAGAATCAAATCCTCCCCGTGCGCCCCGTATTTGTTTTGCCCTTGTCCGGGTTCCCCCGCAGGCGCTTTGAACTGCTTTTTGCTCATAAAATTCACGAGGGTGTTTAGGTTGGGATCCGCCTCAAAAACCACATTTCCCCCATCACCGCCATTGCCGCCATTCGGCCCGCCATATGGAACATATTTTTCACGCCGGAACGCGGTGCACCCCTTCCCGCCATTCCCAGCCGTGACTTTGATTTGAGCCTCATCAGCGAAATGCATTGAATCAAGGATAAATGTTCCGGTATTATAGCATCCAAAGACCTTTTCGTGCTCATTATACACATAAGTTTTTTTAAAACATGAAACGCACTCAACTTCTCACCACGGCTGACCTCACTCGGGAGGAAGTCGATTATTTAATTAAGGAAGCGGAAAAGATGCGGAAAAAGGGCCGCACGAATGATTTGAAAGGCAAGGTGGTGGCCACCCTGTTTTTTGAACCTTCCACCCGCACGCGGCTTAGTTTTGAATCCGCGGCGCAACGGTTGGGAGCCAATGTGATCAGCGTGGCGGATGCCAGCACCACTTCCGCCAAAAAAGGAGAGACGTTGGCTGATACCATCCGGGTTTTCGACAAACTCGCGGATATGATTGTGATGCGCCAACCTGTAGCCGGCGCCACTGCGGAAGCGGCTAAATTCACCAATAAACCGATCATCAACGGCGGGGACGGGGCGAATCAGCATCCCAGCCAGGCGTTACTCGACATGCTTACCATGTATCGGGAATGCGGCAAAATTGACGGGCTGACCATCGGATTCGTGGGCGACCTCAAATTCAGCCGCACCGTCCATTCCCTTCTTCATGTACTTGTCCAATACAAGGTTCGGGTTCTTTTTATCACGCCCGCGGCCCTCCGGATTCCTCAAGAATATTTGGAGCTTCTCAAAAAACACAATGTCGAATACGCGGAAGACACTGATCTGGAAAAATACATCCCCGAAATGGACGTGCTGTACATGACACGCGTTCAGCAGGAACGGTTCTCCGACCCCGCTGAATACGCCAAACTGAAAGGATGTTACGTGCTCAATGCCGACATGGTAAAAAAAGGGAAACCAGAACTTCGCATCATGCATCCCCTGCCCCGGGTGGACGAGATCACGACGGATGTGGACGCGTTGCCGCAAGCCGCGTACTTTCGCCAGGTGGAAAACGGGCTTTATATGCGCATGGCGCTTTTAAAATATCTATGCCAAAACTGCTGATAAAAAACGGCCGAGTCATGGATCCGGCGAGTGGACTGGATGAAGTGGCCGATGTTTTTGTAAACGATGGAAAAATCGTGGAGATCGGTTCTTTTAAAGCGGTTGAAAAAGACCTGCCTGCCGGCCAGGCAGGTGTGGAGGTCATCGATGCCACGGGAAAACTCGTTATCCCGGGAGTGATTGACCTGCACGTGCATTTACGGGATATGGAGCAGTCGGAGAAAGAAACCATTGCCACTGGAACGGCCGCGGCGGTAGCGGGCGGCGTGACGACGGTTCTGTGCATGCCCAATACCGTTCCCCGATTCGATAACTCCGAAATCATTCATTACTATCACGGGCTGATAGAAAAGAGCGCGAAAAACCATGTTCTTATAGCGGGAGCCATTACTGCCCGCTGTGAAGGAAAAGCTTTGGCTGATCTGAGTCAATATCCTGGTTTGGGAATCCGATTTATTACGGATGATGGTTTTGACGTGGATGATGAAGAATTACTCGAGGAAGCGTTTAAAAAGGCGGCCAAACTCGGTTTGATCGTCATGGTTCACCCGGAGGTGATGAGCATGCCCGGAGTGGTGAATGAAGGCAAAGTGAGTAAAAAACTGGGCGTGCCCGGCCAGCCCAATGAAAAAGAGTGGAAAGCGGTTGAGCGGGCGATCCATTTCGCCAATACCACAGAAGCTTACGTGCATTTGACCCACATCACCACCAAAGAATCCGCGGAGCTCGTGCGAAAGGCCAAAAAAACCATGAAGAACGTCACCTGCGACGCCACACCGCATCACCTGATGCTGACGGAAGAGGCGGTGCTTCGCCTGGGCTCATTGGCCAAGGTCAATCCCCCGCTCCGCACGGAAACCGACCGGCAGGCGCTAATCGCGGCTGCAAAAGATGGAACGATCGACTGCATTGTCACCGACCACGCGCCGCATGAAGAAAAAGATCCGGATTTTACCAAAGCCGCTTTTGGATTCACGGGTTTAGAAACATTAATCCCCGCCATCCTTACCGAATTGTATTTCAATCAAAAAATGGATCTCATGAAAGTGATCGGCCTACTAACGAGCGCACCCGCTAAACTCGCCGGGCTTCCCTCCGGACGAATCGCTCCGGACGCCCCAGCCGACCTTACGATCATTGATTTGAATCTTGAAAAAAAAGCAGACAGGCAAAAACTCGTTTCAAAAGGCAAAAATTCACCTTTCCATGGAATGACACTTAGAGGTTGGCCAGTAAGAACTATCATCGGAGAGCCTTCAGCTCTTTGAGTAAATCCTTAAATGCCTTCATTCTTATAAAAATACCAAGTGTGGTGCTGTGATTCATGATCCGCACAATATCTGCATCCAGCGCTTTGCCCGGATTACGCTGTAATTCCGAAAGGGAAACGATTTTTTCTCTGGCGAGAACGGAAGCGGTTGTCATAAAATAGTAGTTAAATTCTACTATAAGTATATAGTATAATATTTTGAGGGTCAAGAATAAAAATCCAAGACTCAAATCTCAAGCCCCCTCGCAGAAGCCCTTGCCTCGCGGCGGGAGCCCTGATTCGGATTGCTGATCCGCGGAGCATCGTGGACCAGGTCCAGCACACGATCGCGCCGATCCCAACGCGCGTGCAGGGCGCCGCCGGCTTTAACATC
>JAZDOH010000060.1:0-5093 GCA_043798815.1 Candidatus Peregrinibacteria bacterium
TTACTCAAAGCGTCGTCCGCCGCCTCCGCCAAAATTGCGGCGAGGGGGACGATCCTCCATGGGTCGGGCTTCGCTAACGCGAACCGTGCGACCATCGAGATCTTTGCCATTGAGAGCCTCAATGACCTTGGCGGCTTCTTCATCTGTGGACATTTCCACAAATCCGAAACCTTTGGAACGGCCGCTCATGCGATCAGTGATCACGCTGGCGGATACGACGGTTCCAAAAGCGGAACAGGCGTTTTTTAGGGTATCATCCGTAGTGCCATACGACAGATTCCCAAAATAAAGTTTACTGGCCATAAAAAAATAAAGAGATAAAAAAATAAATGCCACGTAACGATACTCCTTTTAGGCTTGAAGTCAATTAAATCCTTCTATACAATAACGGCGCTTTAAGCACGTGGGGATGTAGCTCAGCTGGCTAGAGCGCTTGCATGGCATGCAAGAGGTCGTGGGTTCAAGTCCCATCATCTCCACCACACTCTGATCAAACCTGATAGACATAAACGTAATCTTCCTCAGCGGTGGGTTCTTTGCCGTGAATGCGAAAGGAATGAGTGACCACGCGGGTGCCGGGGCGAAGGGTTGGCCAAATTTCTTTATAAATCCGCGCCATCGCATTGGGCATGAGGTAACAAAACAGTATATCCGCGTCACGGTAGTCCTGCTTCCAGATGTTGCCAAAGTACATTTCGGCCTTACTGCGCGTGAGCCATTTGACCAGCTTGCCCCAGCAGACTAGTGGAATGGAGATTTCGTATCCGACGGCTCGTTTGACGGTTTTAGCGGCCGCAAAGATGAGGGAGCCGTCGCCAAAACCCAGCTCATAAACCACATCCGTGGGCTGTAGGTTGGCGAGCTTCAGCATGATTTTACGTTTCTTTTTCCCGGACGGGACAAAAGGACCTGTCGTAAATGCCCCCCACAACCCTGGGATTAATAAAGCAAAAAAAGCAAAGACAACCCAGCGCGGATCCACCCATTGATGCCAACCAAAAATCACAATGATCAAACTGACGACGAGTGCTCCGATGAGAACAAAAATCACACTTTCAGCCATATGGAACTAACCATACAGGAAAAAGGAATTGTAGAAAAATTTAAAACCCTGCTTCTTTTAAGAAGGTCTGTAAAGAAAGATAATGGTCAGTCCAAACAGTAAGATTACCTGCTTTAGGAATTTGAAAGCTCTCTTTGTATAGTTGTTAATTGCTCTTCATACCCTGATGTATCTCCAAAATTCAAGCGTGCTTGTGCTCTAGCGTGCATTAAAAAATCAGCTGCTGAGAAGAGTTCACGTCGACTTATGGCTTCCCAGGCTAATTGTTGGCATATATTTTCCACAACTTCCCCTAGATTGAAAACTAAACCAATTTCTCTTCTAGCGGCAGCAAGCGTTCTAAGATTTTTTTCTTTAATTTCTTCGGGGACGACGATTTGAATTTCTGCAGCCATATGTGATTATTAGAGTTAGCATTCTAATGAAGATTATTTAAACTGTCAATATATCAAAGAACGGCTTGGAAAAGCCATGTAATAGAATGGTGGGCGCTAGTGGGATCGAACCACTGACCTTACGAATGTGAATCGTACGCTCTAACCAGCTGAGCTAAGCGCCCACAAGATGCGAGAAACGCGGTCCGAACGGAGATCTAGTAGCACACTAGATCGTAGTGAGGATGAATTGCGTAGAAAAGTACGCGAGCGGTAGCTCCAGGACTTTTCAAGCAGTTCAAGCGTTTCCCTTCTGGTGATGTATGGTGGACCGGAAGGGACTTGAACCCTCGACCTCGGCAATGCGAATGCCGCGCTCTAGCCAACTGAGCTACCGGCCCGTGTGATGGGCAAATTGGTGGGCGGTAGTGGATTCGAACCACTGACCCCATCGACGTCAACGATGTGCTCTAGCCAACTGAGCTAACCGCCCTTAGCGTCGGGATATTAACAAAAAAATAGCTCATGGCGCAAGGCACATGGCTATCACAAAACCAATGAGTACTGCATTTCGTTCGGTTCATGATCTTTCATAAGACGGTTCATGATGCCGGTGAGAAGCTCCACATCGTATCGGGCGCGGTGCAAAGCATCGGTGGACACGGAAATTTGATAATGCGAGGCGAGCGCGCTGAGTTTTCCGGGAAGTGATTGCCGTTGGGCGTGCTGGAGGGAGCAAAACACCTGAGAAGCGGGATACGGTTTTAAGTTGTTGCGAATGAGATTGTAATTCAGCATGTCAAAATCGAAGCGGATGTTGTGAGCGATGAGTGACCGACCGCCGCAAAACTCAACAAAATCCCGAAGAACTTCCGTGGCGGGTCGGGCGCGTTCCAGCGCTTCCATGGGAATTTGATGGATTTGCCAGGCGCCGGGCGTCATGCGGTGAGGGCTGACACGGATGAGCTCCTCAAAAAACCGTGGTTCTTCGCCCCGTTGCCACACGCTTCCCGCGACCTCCACGATGTCGTCATGAAAAGTATTGAGACCTGTGGTTTCCGTGTCAAAAATCACGAAGCCCTCGCCGGAAAAATAGCGCCGGATGAGATCAGGAAATGGGATTAATTGCATGGTGCGGACATTATAGTTCGGTTTCCGGTTTTTGGCGAAGCTCTTTTTTATAACCGTGTTTCTTTTTTTCATTCAGGCGCCGGACCTTGGTGTAGTAGGGGGGGCGTGTGGGAAAACGAGCGGGTGGCACATAAAAATAATCGTGGAGTTTGGTGGCCAAGTGATGGAGGGCGAGAGCCAGATTTTGGTGCTGATGACGTTGTTCGTGGGAACGAGTGATGAGTTCTGAGGTTTTGATGGAAGGATGACGATACGCCTCCGGAATTTGGTAAATGAGTTGAACGCCGCTCATGTGCTTGTTCACGTTTTGTCCACCATGCCCTTTGCTATAAAACGAAATGCGCAGATTGGGGTCGTGTTGGTGAATGACCAAGGGCGGCTTTCCTTCAATAGCCACCGTGATGGTGAGCGCGTGGTGGTCGAAGGTGACAAAATCCGAATGGTGCATTTTAGGTGAGGGAAACCCCAAAGTGGAATAAGGTAAGAACGACGAGCGCCAGGGCCATGCTCACTATAAATGCAACCGCAATGCAAGAGATAAGATTACTGATCCATCCATTTTTATGTTCACCCATCAAACTGCCCTTGTTCAGCAATACTAAAATGGTGAAAAAGAGGAAGGGAAGCACAAAGGTGTTGAGCATTTGTGAGCCCACCAGGATTGTAACTAACGGCAGTTTTGGAATTAGGATGACAAGTGCTGCACTCACAACAGAAAAGCCGAATAGTCTGTAAAAAGTAGGGGATTCTTTTTTTAGATCCACGCGTCCTTCCCATCCAAAAGCCTCGGTGACCAGATACGAGGAGGTCATCGCAATGACCGCAAGACCAAGGAGGGACGCGTTTAAAAGTCCCCAGGCGAATAAGTGTTTTGCAAACGTTCCCGCCAATGGCTCCAGCGCGATGGCGGCCTGGCTGGCATCCTGAATTTGAATTCCTGCGACGTAGAGCGTTCCGGCGGTCGCCACAACGATAAAAAAAGCGACGAAGCCGGTCCAAAAAGCTCCTATAATCACATCCCAACGGGCGTATTTAAGGTGTTCTGAAGCGACGCCTTTGTCCACGAAATAAGATTGCACAAAAAACTGACCCCAAGCCGTGATCGTGGTTCCGATGACAGCCACGGCGATGTAGAGAAAATTCGGATCCCAGGGGACGGAGGGAACCAGAATTGATTTTCCGGCTTCCGCCCAATCCGGATGAGACAAAAACCCCGCCAGCACATAAGAGAAAAACAGCAGAGAGGATGTGAGAAAAACTTTTTGGACGATTCGAAAGGATCCTTTATACACGATCCACCAAATGAGCAAGGCCGCCAGCGGAACCGCTAAATAGCGAGGCATTCCATACATGTCCGCGATGCTGGAAATGGCCGCGTATTCTGCCAAAATATTCGCCCAATTGGCCACAAACGTGATCACCACAATGAACAGGGTCGTTTTGAGTGTGAAATTTTCACGGATCAGCGCCGCGAGGCCTTTGCCTGTAATGAGTCCCAAACGCGCGCCCATTTCTTGCGTGATACCAAGGATTATCGCCACGATGATCAAAAGCCACAACATTTTATAACCAAAACTCGCGCCTGCTACGGAGTACACCGCGATACCTCCCGCATCGTTATCTGCCGTGCCGGCGATGATGCCAGGGCCAATCACGCTGAACAAAATCAAAAGCTTCATTTTTAAGGCATTCCAACGAGAGGGGTGAGTGGTAACTTTTGGCATGTTGCGATTTAAGCGCTAGGAATTAGATAACGTAAAATATCATCCACCGTGACGATTCCATGAATTTTTCGATGGCTATCCGTGACCGCGGCGGAAAGAAGATTGTATTTGGTCATCAGTTTCGCCACATCCCTGGCTTTGGTGTTTGGACGAACAGTTTTAATGACAGGGGTCATGATGGTTTTGATGTGGGTGTGCGGATCCGCGAGGAGGATGGTTCGGATGGAAAGGATTCCCTTGAGCACTCCCGCGGGACTAACCACGTATGCGTGGTAAATGGAAGCGTGCTGACCGGATTTTACACGGATTTCTTCAATCGCCTGGGCCACGGTGGCATCGGGAGAAACGGACATGTAATCCGTGGTCATCAATGCCCCCGCAAAACCTTCTTCATACTTGGTAAGTTGATTCAAGGTGCTGGCCGTTTCTTCCTTCAGCCGTCGCATGACTTGCAGACGTTTGTGGTCAGAAAGTTTTTGGAGCACGTCCGCCGCTTCATCCGTGGGCATTTCCTCCAGAATTTTCGCGAGGTCTTTGGGGTTCATGCGCTGGAGCAACGTGCCTTTGTACTGAGGCTGGACTTCTCCGAGCACTTCGGCCGCAGTTTCTTTGTTGATGGATTCCACGAGGTGGGAGCTTTCTTTGACGCCCAGATTTTCAATGAGGTTCGCGATGTCCGCCGGATGCAGGCGTTCGAGTTTTTCGTAAGAGGTTTTGAGTTTGAGCCCCGCCATGTCTCCGGGAATCAGGCTGACATTTTGCCAGTCGATGTATTGAGGTTTTAAGTAGCCAAAGAAAGGC
>JAZDOH010000067.1:0-9670 GCA_043798815.1 Candidatus Peregrinibacteria bacterium
TGAACGACTTGCAAATCGAAGGAGATGTTGAAGAAGTCGGACAAAATTATGAAGAAAATGCGGATTTGAAAGATGAATATTTCGGGACAAAAGCTAATCTGCAAACGAATGCAGATGATACCGGAATACACATTTATGAACTCGCGGGAGAGTTGGGAGTAAAAACGCGTCGCTGGGGTGCGGGCGAAAAAGCCAATGATTTAGAGTGGTTGGCTTATTTTCTCAGACGCATGGAACGGGAAACCAATCGAAAAGCGGAGTTTATTTCCGTAATAGCGCTGTACTGGCCTAAAAAACCAGCTCTAACCTTCCGTGGCGAGTGCAAAGGGATAATTCTTCCAAAACCTCAAGTTGTCTTGGAACCAGGAATCCCGCTTTCGGCTGTGTTTCTCGCCGACGGACAAACCAAAGTCTTTTCCGCTCTCGAGAAATCGGAAAAAAATCGTATCAGTCATCGCGGTCAGGCAATCAAAAAATGCTCTGACTATCTTTCAAAAAATTTTGTACAATGATGGCATGAAACTTCGCGAAGCCATCACTCAATTTTTGGAATATTGCGAAATCGACAAAAATCAATCCCAACGAACGCTGGTGGCTTATGGTCATTATTTGAGCCGGTTTTCTGGTTTTGCGGGCGACCCGGAACTGAGCGCAATCAACATGGAGCTCGTGAAACGATTTCGATTGCAGCTCAATCGCCTGTCTCCCACCCTTTCGATTAAAACCCAAAGCTATCACATGATCGCCTTGCGGGCGTTCCTCAAGTGGTGCGTGAAACAGGATTTAAAAACATTGGAGCCGGAAAAAATCGAATTGCCAAAAATCCCCCAGCGCACCGTGGAGTATTTGACGCGAGAAGAATTGGAAAGCCTGTTTGGAGCGGTGGATACCGGGAAAATCACCGGCCTGCGCAACCGGGCGATTTTAGAAATGCTTTATTCCACCGGATTACGCGTGAGCGAACTCACTTCCCTTAACCGAGACCAGCTAAACTTAAATCGTGGAGAATTCCAGGTGCGCGGCAAGGGACGAAAGGTGCGAATCGTGTTTTTGTCGGAACGAGCCAAAGAGTGGGTGCAAAAATACCTTTCCGCCCGTGACGACAACTTTGATCCCCTGTTTCTCAACCATCGTCGTGCGCGAAATAATGCTGATCTCGCCGGTACTCATCGCCGCCTGACAGAAGTCATGATCCAAAATGTCGTCCGACAAACAGCGCTAAAGGCCGGCATAGTAAAACGAGTGACGCCTCACAAACTCCGACACTCCTTTGCCACCGAGCTCCTCCTCAATGGCGCCGACATCCGTTCCGTGCAGGAAATGCTCGGCCACGCCAGCATCACCACCACTCAAATTTACACGCACATCACCAATAAGAAACTGAAGGAAGTACACGATAAATTTCATCGTTAAGCCGAAAGCAACTCCTCTAATTCTTGTCTCAATGGCTCCCCATATTGTATTTGGAATGGAACAGGCACGACTTTTTCGCCGATGACGAGCTCTATTTTTTCGGAGCCCGGGTGTTTTTCAAAAAGGGTTTTGAGTCGGATGAAAAAGGCTTTGTCCACTTCACGGGTGATCAGAATTTGACGAGCTTTGGTATCGGTGAATAGAGAGGAGTCATGGAGTTCCGTCACCTGGTCGTCGCGAATTTCGAGCACTTCTTCAGCGCCTGCCACCGCCTCCTCTTCCACTTCCAGACGGCAGGAGCGGGTGATTTTTTCTCCTTCCGTCCACAGTTTTTCTTTTTTGGCCTGTTCCTGGAGTTCTTCGAGCGTCATGGACTTGGCGTCGCGGATCACCACCTGCATTTCTCCCATGCGTTTTTCGAGAGTCCCGTCGAGGAAAACCACCTGATCCGGAATCAGCGCATCCACCACTTTGGCATAAGCATTTGGAAACACCACCGCTTCGCCACGACCAAACGGATCCTCTAAATGCAAAATCGCCATTAGATCACCACGTTTGGTGGTGATTTTGCGCAATCCCGTTAAAAGCCCTCCCACTTTGATGGGTTGGTTGGGGGTTTTGTGTTCCAATTGATCGAGTGGAACGGTTTTGGCTTCAAAATACTTTTTCAGTCCCGCGAGCGGATGGGCGGAAACGTACAATCCCAAATATTCCTTTTCCCACGCGAGTCGCTGGCTGGTGGTGGCAGGAGAAAAGGGGGTGAGCTTGAGCTCATGCATATGGGCTGTACTGCCATCGGAAAGATCGTCAAACAATCCGCCTTGCCCGGCGACAGAGGAAGATTCCGTGGTTTTACCGAATTGAGTGATGACATCATAATTTTGACCCAATTCATTTCGCTCTCCCAGGCTGTCCATGGCGCCCCCAAAAGCCAATGCCTCAATGGTTTTTTTGTTGAGAATTTTGGCCGGAACGCGCGCCGCAAAATCACCGATGGATTTAAAGGATTCCTGAGCGCGGGATTCGATAATCATGTCCACCGACTGATCCCCCAACCCCTTGATGGCGGAAAGTCCGAAACGAATCTTGCCATCTTCGACGACGGTGAAGTTGGAGCGGGATTCATTCACATCCGGAGGCAACACTTGGATCCCCATGGCTTCGCATTCGCCGATTTCAATGACGATGCGATCGGTGTTGCCATAGTCCGCGGACATGAGCGCGGTCATGAATTCCGTGGGATAATGAGCTTTAAGATAGGCCGTTTGGTAGGCGATGAGCGCGTAACAGGCCGCGTGAGATTTGTTGAATCCGTATCCCGCGAACGGTTCGACCACTTTATCAAAAATCTTGACGGCAATGACAGAGTCATAACCTTTTTTAACGGCGCCTTCGATGAACTTTTCACGTTGAGATTCGAGTTCCGAGATGATTTTCTTGCCGATGGCCCGTCGCAAAATATCCGCTTCGCCCAATGAAAATCCGGCAAATTCCTGGGCGATTTTGAGAATTTGTTCCTGGTAAATGGCAATGCCGCAGGTGGACTCCAAAATGGGCTTGAGACTTGGATGAATATAGGTGACTTTTTTCCGACCATGTTTGCCACCGATGTAATCGGGAATCCATTCCATGGGACCGGGCCGGTACAGAGCCACCATAGCAATGATGTCTTCAAACGCGGTGGGCTTGAGCTCCTTTAAATACCGCTTCATCCCCGCGGATTCCAATTGAAATACGCCGGTGGTTTCTCCGCGGGCCATGAGCGCGAAGGTTTTTTTGTTGTCCATCGTGATTTCTTTGAGATTGATCTTTTTCACCTTCGTCCGTTCGATGATTTTGAGTGCGGTTTGCAGAATGGTGAGATTTTTGAGCCCCAAAAAATCCATCTTCAAAAGTCCCAGGGCTTCGAGCGGTTTAGCGGAGTATTGGGTGATGATGCCCGCTTCATCTTTCGGAGGGCGCTGAAGTGCGGTGTATTTAACAAGGGGTTCGTCGGCGATGACCACTGCACAGGCGTGGACGGACACGTGCCGAACGGCGCCTTCGAGCTTGAGAGCGTTCTCCATCACCTGTTTAAAAGTATCGGATTTGTTGATGGCGATTTTGAGATCGGGAGATTCTTCGAGAGCATCGCGAAGGCGCGTGCCGGGACGTTCAGGAATGAGCTTGGCGAATTCATTCATTTCCGCAAATGGCACGCCAAGCACCCGTCCGACGTCTTTTACGGCCGCGCGAGCCGCCATGGTTCCGAAAGTGCAGATTTGAGCCACGCGATCACGCCCGTATTTTTCCGCCACGTAATTCAATACTTCGTCTCGCCGGTTGTCCGCGAAGTCCAGATCGATATCCGGCATGGAGATGCGGGCGGGGTTTAAAAACCGCTCGAACAGAAGACCATATTTTAGCGGATCGATTTCGGTGATGTCGAGCGCGTACGAAACGAGCGCGCCTGCCGCCGACCCGCGCCCCGGCCCCACCACGATACCGCGATCCTTTGCCCACTTCACAAAATCCCACACAATGAGGAAGTACCCCGTAAAACCCATTTCGGTGATGATTTTAAGTTCGTAATCGAGACGATGGCGCATGTCTTCGGTCACCGTTTTGTATTTTTTCGGCAATCCTTCATGACACAATTCTTTCAGGTAATCATCCGGATTTTTGCCTTCAGGAACGGGAAACGAGGGAATGTGAGGCGTGTCAAAAGCAAACGACACATTGCAGCGTTCCGCGATTTTAAGGGTATTTTGAATGGCTTCCGGTACTTCTTTGAACGCTTCATAGATTTCTTTTGGATCCCGCATGGAATAATCCGCGTCCATCATGCTCATGCGGTTGGTGTCTCCCAGATTTTTACCGCTTTGAATACAAATCATGATGTCCTGAGCCTCGTTGTCTGAGGGGTTTACATAATGCACGTCCGCCGTGGCCACCAGAGGAACTTGGTATTGATTGGAAATGCGAATGAGGGCGTCATTCACGATTTTTTGGTGAGGAATGGTGGGATGATCTTGTAATTCCAGGAAAAAATTATTTTTTCCGAAGGTGGTTTGGAATCGTTCAATGAATTCTTTGATCCGTTCTTCATTCCCCGCCAAAATCGCCTCCGCGATGTCGCCATTCAGACAACCGGAAAGCGCGATGAGCCCCTTGCCGTATTGCTTGAGTAGATCCCAATCCACACGGGGCTTGTAATAATAGCCTTCAAGGTGGGCGATGGTCGTGAGCTTGAGCAAATTTTCATACCCTTCCTGCGTTTCCGCGAGGAGTACGCAATGGGTGCGCTTGTTATCGATCTGGGTGCGTTTGTCGGTGTGTTTATTAAACGCGATGTAAACTTCACACCCCAAAACGGGCTTGATGCCCGCCTGCTTGCAAGCCTTATAAAATTCAATTCCACCGTGCATCACGCCGTGATCGGTAATGGCAATCGCGGGAGACCCCTGTTCCACCGCCTTTTTTACATACGCTTCCGGCGGCTGCAAACCATCAAGGAGCGAATAGTATGAGTGAAGATGAAGGTGAACGAAGGGGTAATCAGCCATGACTTGATTATATCAGACCGTATGGCAATGAGAACCCATACTTCTCTTGCTTGCCTAAAGTATATTTTTTTGGTATAATAAAAAGATTGAATCTTATGGGAAATCCCAATACTGCGCGCGTAGCAAACGATGTAGAACAAGTCACGCCAGAAGGTGGAGCTGACAATGTTCCATTGGCAATGCGACAAATAAAAGCGGCAAACGACACAAGGGGTGCAGCTGCAAAAGTTCTTCAGAAAAAACCAGAAGATGATTTTCCGGAAGAGGCTGGAGTTAAAGCGGCCAAAGATAAATACTGGCAAGGATATTTGGATCAGCATCAAGATGCTTTGGCGGAAAATTTAGCAACACTGATCAGAGAGTTCAAACCAAAAAGTAACTCTGAATTACGAGCCAAACAGGCGGTCGCTTTTGAGGCCACGGTGGATTATTGCATCGAACATGGAAAAGCGTCAGCGGAAACAATCATGCTGGCGTTGATCCATGGAATTGTCAAAGGATTGGTACGCCAGGATCACATCCCTTACTATCAAAAACACTGCTATCGTTTTCCTGCTCTTGAATTCTTATTGTCCATCGACCTTCATGAGATTCAAGAATTGGCTCGGAGATTTAAAGATGAAAAACCAACATTCAACTTCCATGCATTTTACTGGCAAGACATCGTGACTCATCCTCGAGTGGTGAAACGAATTCAAAAAAGCGCTACCGATGATCAAATGGATCACGACCATGCCGGAGAATTCCTTCCCGGCGGAAACGCTGAAACAGTAAAAAGAGCGCTCACAAAAAGAGAAGGCGCTGAAAAAACAACGATGGCAGAAAACATGTACGCTGGATATTCTGAAATGCTCCGGCACAACCGCAACAATCGGGAAGTTTTCCGGCAAGCGCTCAAAGGATTTTTAATCGCGCATGGCATTGCAATGGCGAAAAGAGCTTATGTGTCGGGAGAAAAAGGACAAGATAAATTTGTTCGTTTTGAAAACGTCCATCAAATCCCGAGAATCAGTAGTTTATTCGGAAAACCCAAAACCCTCGCGGAAATTGATAAAGACATTTGGGCGGCGATAGGTTCCGCGGAGAGAAAACTCTTTCGCATTCTCAAAAATCCCAATGGCTCTTTTGCGGAAGTGCAAAAATATTTGTTAAAACAATATCAATTACAAGTGAACTCATGGGATGATTTTTATGACAAAATAGAGAGTGTTGTGGAAAAAATAATCCCCATGACAAGAGCGGAACGACGCGCGGCTTAAGGAATCAAAAATTGCTTCACAAACTTTTTAGCCTGCGCTTTGGTTTTGATTTTTCCTTCGATCTGTTCCTCGCGCATTGCCTCTAAAATTTTCCCAATCTGAGGACCAGCTTTGAGTTTGAAGAGTTTCATGAGTTCGTTTCCGGAAAGCAGGGGTTTGGTGTGATCGGAAAGCAGGGGTGTTTTTTGGTATTCCTCGTACAACCTCATGATCTCCTCATACAATTCCAATCCCACCGGCACTGTGCCATGGGCGTCGCAGTAATGCAGGCGCATGAGGTCGATGAACCACGGATGCATAAAGAGCCCGACTTGATGGGCGCGTCGCATTTGGGGGATGAACCCAATGGCCATGTGGTGGTCGATCATCCAGGTAATTTTGCTAGTTTCCGCTCCACTAAACTTCAATCGACGACAAATCGAAGCGGCAAGTTGCGCGCCTTCATGAGCATGACCGTCAAAACGAATACGATCGGGTTTGATGGCAAATGTCGCGGGTTTGCCGACGTCATGGAGCAACACCGCCCAAACGAGTTCTTTGGTGGCCCATTCCGGCGGCAAGTCGTGCAGGGATTTGAGGAGATGGGTAAACACGTCCCCCTCCTGGTGATACTGGGTTGGCTGTTTAACGTTTTTGGTCGCTTCAATTTCGGGCAAAATTCGGTTTAAAATCCCAAATTCGTCCAATTCCCGCAGGCTGTGCGCACGATGAGGATGGAGAAGCATTTTGGTCAGTTCGTCTGCGACGCGTTCACGGGAAATATCATCGACCAAGTGAGCCAAATCACGAAGGGCGTTTTTGGTGGTGGACGCGTATTTAAAACCAAATTGGTTTTTAAACCGAACCGCGCGCAAAATACGCAAATGATCTTCCTTAACTCGCTCATGCGGCTCGCCGATGAAGCGGATGATTTTATTTTGAATGTCTTTTTGCCCATCGACGTAATCGAGCACCTTTTTTTTGATCGGATCATAAAAAAGTCCGTTGATGGTGAAGTCGCGGCGCACCGCGTCTTCTTTGGCAGAGGTAAAAGTGACGGCATTGGGCCGACGGCCATCCGAGTAGCCGCTGTCTGAACGGAATGTGGCCACTTCAAAATGATGTCCATGCACCACGGCGATCATCACCCCGAACCGTTTGCCCACTGGAATGGTTTTGGGCAACAGCTTTTCGATTTCATGGGGTTTGGCGGAGGTGGCGATGTCGTAATCTTGAGGATCCTGTTCCATTAAAAGGTCGCGGACGGATCCACCGGCAAAATAAGCCTCGTGACCGGCTTTGCGGAGCGTGCGGATGATTTGGATGGCTAGTTTTTCCATCGGGATTATTGTAACATGGCAGAGTACTTCATGTCCTTTGCCATGCGAGTTAAAGAAATCCTAAAATTACTGGATCCAAAAAACCAGAACCTGCCGGCGCTTTCGACAGCCGCGGATTTTAAGACGTGTCCGCTCATTTACATTCCCGTAGTGCAAGGCGAAGAACATGATATGATCCAGGAATTCCCGGCTTTTAAGGGACTTAAGCTCTCAGGCAAAAAAGAGGAGATGAAAGAGGTGATAAAAAATGATCAGGTGTTCCGTTTCATCGGCCTTGGAAAACTCGATCAGGTGAATGCGCGCACGATGCGCCGGTTTTTTGGAAAAGTGTATCTGGAAGCGCTCAAAAGCAAACCCAAACAAATCGCCATGTTGTGTCCGAAAGAATTTTTGAGCCATGCCGCCACGGGCGTTCACGTAGCCGCGTTGGATCCAGGAATGTTCAAGAGTAAGTGGGAAAAAACGCCGGCACCCGAAGTGATTTTCGTCGCCCCTGGAACTCTTATGTCATCCCCGCGCTCTTTGTCATTCCCGCGTAGGCGGGGATCTGATTCCCGTCTTCACGGGAATGACATAGAAAACGCCCTTCATGAGGGACAAGTGATCGCCGAAGGGAAAAATCTGATGCGCATTTTAGGCTCCCTTCCGCCCAACGTGCTTAACCAGCAAACCTACGCCGAGTTGTGCATGGCGCTGGGGCATCAGTGGAAAGTGACGGTGAAGCGCGCGCCCCAAAAAGAGCTGAAAAAATATGAACTGTTACAAGCGGTTTCGCATGGCAGTAATCATCCTTCGGAGCTCCTTATTTTCCGAATTGAACCGAAAAAGAAATCCAAACACGCAACCGCTCTAATCGGCAAAGGTCTTTGTTACGACTCCGGCGGCATCATCGACAAGCAGGACCACATGAAGTTCATGAAAGAAGATATGGCGGGGAGCGCGTCGGTACTCGCGACGATTTTGGTGCTGGTTAAAAACAAATGGCCCATCAGAGAAACGACGTATTTTTTCCTCCCCATCGCCCAAAACATGATGGGAAGCAAAGCCATGCGCGCGGATGACGTGTACACCGCCGGCGACGGGCAAAAAGTGGAAGTTACGCACACGGATGCGGAAGGACGATTGGTGCTGGCGGACACGATTTGTTACGCCAAAAATCATTTCCCGGAAATCCATCGCTACATGACGATTGCCACTCTGACGGGAAGCTGTGTTCGCGCACTGGGCGACGTGTATACGGGCCTTGTTAGCAACAACCGTTCGCTCGCCAAAGAAATGGAGTTGATTGGAAAAGAAACCGGCGACTACCTGTTCGCGGGCCCCTGGGATTTAGAGTATGACGATTACATCTGCCCCGTGGCCGACGTACCGAATGTGGGAGAAAATGCCGGCGAAGCCGGCTGGATCAAAGGCGCGTTGTTCATGAACCGCTTCATCCCCAAAACGGAGGAGGGGGAACCCAAAGCCCAATACGCCCATTTGGACATCGCCGGAACGATTGACATGTACGAAAAAGGCAAACCATGGCGCCGCAAAGGCTTCAATTCCGGCGTGGGAGTCGGATTATTGGCAAAATTACTTAGTGAATAGTTGATGAGCTATGAGCAGGCGAGAGCGTAAAAGCATTGCTTTTGCGCAGTTTTTTTGCTATAATATTTAGATTTATTTGAAATAAAAACAAATAAGGAATGGCTAATGCTCCTCAAGCACATCCGGCAATGGAAGCAGTGGATAGAATCCACCCCATTCTCGAAACACAACCTTTGGACATAAAAGCGCTTGATCAGGCCATCAACGAAGCTTTGAAACACAAAGAGGCAGTTGAACGGAGGGAGATCCCGGAAGCCATTGTGATCCTCATGCGAGAAAGGCTAAGAATAGCCATAGAACACGAAGCCTTATCTCCCAAAGCTTGGCACATCGGACGTATTAGGAAAATGCGAACTTTGGCCAGCACAATCGATGCGACACGAGCAGCCATAGCTGCAACAAGCGCTGGAGTAGAACCAGAAGATGAAAAAACAAAGAAAGAGGCGGAAACATCAGCCTTAGAAGTCAACTTGGACACGATTGAAAATACTGTTTTGCGCGAAATGGTTAGAGCAACCACCGATGGGAAACCTGAAGACCGTCA
>JAZDOH010000096.1:0-2043 GCA_043798815.1 Candidatus Peregrinibacteria bacterium
GCCCAGTAAATCGCATCGCCGATGCTGCCGACGGATTTATTCACCTTATGTTCCACAAGAAAGAGGAACGTTGCCCCGCCCAGTAAAATCACCGCGGTGATTCCGAGGATGTAAAAGAAGTTTTCCCGCTTTAAAACAAAAAAGAGGGTACGCGAAGAATGAAAAGATTTAGGTCCTTTTTTCGTCATGCTTAATAATGGGGGTTCATGCTGCTGAAATTCTTACTCGTCGATTGGAAAAAACCAGCCTATTCTACCAAAGGGAAAAAAGAAGTAAAAGGGGAATTATCAAATGCGGAATGCGGGATGGTGATTGGAAAAAGCGATTAATTCCATAATTTACAATTTAATTTGGGAACTTCTCTTATTCCAAGACAATGCGGGAAAGGGGAAAAAGGAAAAAGGCTGGACTTTTTTTTAAATTTTTTGTATCCTGTTCTATAAGCAATTTTTTTCATTTTAGGCACTTTAGCGCACTTTAGGCATTTTAGGCACTCTATTTGTTAGCATGGGCGGTTAGCTCAGTTGGTTAGAGCGCCGGTCTCACATACCGGAGGTCGTGGGTTCAATTCCCTCACCGCCTACCAGTTATGACGGGGAGTTATTTAACTCCCCGTTTTTGTTTTTGGGGCGGGTGTCAAACTGGTGTCATGGTGTTTTGAGGGGCATTTTCTTAGAATTCAGTCATTGATTTGAAGGGGACTGTCCGGGGCATAGTCTGTGCTTACCGAAACCTCAATTGACAAAACTTGTAAAGAGGTGTAACTTCCGATCAATAATCAATGGGCAAGTTTGATTTTATTTTCTTTTTGAAACCTGTCCAAATTAACGCTTTTATTGGGGGCTACGAAACAATGGGCAACCAAAGCGAAAAATACCAACTTCATGATGTCTTCACGCCGAACAGGCCGGCTCGTTTGACTTTCGTCGAACGACCTGGAATCAACGAAGCCCTCGTGAACGCTTTGCAGACACCTGGCAAGCAGATTATTGTGTATGGTCACTCTGGCTCCGGTAAAACAACGCTTCTAGCGAACAAACTTGAGCAGATCTACGAAAATCATCTCACGACACGCTGCATTAAACATCTTACCTTAGAGCACCTTTTACTCGACGCTTTTGATCAACTTGACCCATTCTATGGTGAGAGCGCAACCACTACATCAAAACGGGTAAAGGGCACTTCGCTTGGAGTGGACTACAAAATTTTGAAGCTACAGGTGAACAAAGCCCTGGAAGAGCAGAAGGCTAGCACCGTCAAGCGATTTCTCCCCCCGACACTCACACCGCAAACACTAGCGCGTTTAATGGGGGCCGCGAATCTCTGCTGGGTGCTGGAAGACTTCCACAAAATAACAAACGAAGAAAAAAGTAAACTTGCGCAGGCTATGAAGATTTTCATGGATGAGGCTGATAACCATAAATACCTGAAGATAGTTGCCATCGGAGCCGTAGATACGGCTCGCCAAGTCATTGAATATGATGCCGAGATGCGCCATCGCGTGGCAGAGATTCACATCCCACTGATGACCGACGCCGAAATCCGCCAGATCATCACTCGAGGGGAATCTCTCCTCAACTTCCAGCTGTCTGAGGAGGTGAAAGAGGGAACGATTCAATATGCCAATGGACTTGCCGCAGTGTGCCACGGCCTTTGTCTCAACATTTGTCAAGCCATAGGCCTCGTTGAGACCTTGGCCAGCAAGGTTGAGGTGATGTCGGACCATTTGGAGTGTGCCGTTCAGGCATACCTTCGGGAGATGGAAGACACAATTAAGGCGGCGTTCGACAGGGCGTTGCGGAAGCAAGGCCGTGGCAAATTCGACAGCACAGAGCCGATCATTCTGACTCTGGCGCAGTCCCCCCAAGAAGGCGCATCTGAGCAAGAGTTGTTGGTTGGCATCAGGCACAAACTACCTCGCTATCGCGAGGCGAGCTTGAGGAGATGCCTTCAGGAACTGCAGACGGAGCAGCGCGGCTTCCTGTTGCGGTATGACCAAGATTCTGGCCGTTACTCCTTCCGAGATCCAATCTTTCGCACAGT
>JAZDOH010000099.1:0-2313 GCA_043798815.1 Candidatus Peregrinibacteria bacterium
CAACAAGGCGCAAATTTCTTGGCCAAGCACTTTACCTCGCTGTAATAGCCGGTAATGGATTTTTTTCAAATTTTTGAGCCTTTTGGGAATAGTATTCAGCAAGGTTTCACGAATCGTGAATGGGGCGGGAATTTTAAGAAAGACCAACCTGAATTCGCGCCCAGCGTGGCTCGGCTGATGAAAGAACTCAATATTCCCGAACCCGTGACCGGAAATCAAGTTCATGGCGATGTGATTTTGACGCTGGAGAAAAAACCCCACGAACGTCCCACATGCGACGCTTTCATCACCCGCGTCCCAAATCTTCCGTTGATGGTGAAGGTGGCGGATTGTCAGGGGGTGCTGATGTATGATCCCAAAACCCGTACCATTGCCGCGGGGCACTCGGGATGGCGAGGCTCTGCGCTTAACATCATCGGCAAAACCATCGCCAAGCTCACGCGCATGGGTAGTGATCCCGCGGATTTGCTCGTGGCGATCAGCCCTTCCATTGGCCCCTGCTGCTCCGAATTCACCGATCCGTTTCGTGAACTTCCTCCTACTTTGCACCCCTATATTTACGGGAAACATGTGGATTTTTGGGCGGCCAGTATTGCCCAAAGTCTGGACGCGGGTATCCAAAAAGGGCATATTGAGGGGGCGGATCAATGCACCCGTTGCCATCCCAATCTCTATTATTCTCATCGCCGTGGTGATTTGGGGCGTATGGCTGTATTCATCGCTTTAAAATGAACTTTCTCGCTTTTTTCTTCATCAACATCATCCGCATCGAAAAGTACGCCATTTTACTGCGCATTTTGATTTCCTGGATCAGCCCCGACCCTTCCAGCCGCCTAAATCAGTTTTTATTCCAGATAACCGAACCTCTTTTGGCCCCCATCAGAAACCTCCTTCCGCGCACGGGAATGATCGACTTTTCGCCCCTCCTGGTTTTTTTACTTTTGGATCTGGCGCAAGTGGGGGTGGCGATGCTGATGGAACGGTTGATTTGAACCAGTTGACTTACCCAGGATTATTCCCTAAAATCATGGGGCTTGTTTTTTCCCTGCCTACTGGCAGGCAAGGCAGTGTTTATTTTTTAGCTTTTAGGTTATCACCAAACACTTACGCCGCAATGATTTCATTCGCGCTCCCCAGGTTCTCCTGATCGATGGAGAAACCAAGACCGTTGTGAGCCGGGAAGACGCTTTAAAGCGCGCTCACGAGCAGGAATTGGATTTGGTGGAGGTGGCTCCCATGAACAATCCTCCGGTCTGCAAGATCATGGATTATGGCAGTTACTTATACGACCTTAAAAAGAAAGAAAAGAAACAACGTCAGGCCAGCAAACAAACCGAAACCAAAACCATCCGCCTTTCTATTCGAACAGGCCTGCACGATCTTGAAGTCAAAGCCCGCCAAGCCCGCAAGTTCATAGAAGCGCGTCACATTGTTAAGGTGGTTGTGATCTTCAAGGGGAGGGAAATCACCCACGGAGATCTCGGGACGGAAAAACTCAACCAATTCTTCACTCTTCTGCAGGATGTAGCCGTGATGGAGCAGATCCCCAAACGACAAGGATACCAAATGCTAATGATTCTTAACCCCAGTAAATAACATGGCCAAAATGCGAATCGGAAAAGTCGGCAAACAGCGCAATCGAAGCGGCGCTAAAAAACGGTTCAAAAAGACCGGAAAAGGGCTTTTTGCTCACAAATCCGCGGCACACAACCACTTGCTTCAGCAAAAATCAAAAAAATCGAAACGTCGCGCCGGCAAAAGCGTGATCGTCGACAGTACTTTCAGAAAAACAATGCAACGCATGCTTCCTAACTAATTTCTTTTATGCCACGAGTCAAACGCGGGGTTACCACACGGGCCCGACACAAAAGATTATTTAAGCTCACCAAGGGTTTCCGCGGCCGCCGCCGAAATACCGTTAAACTGGCGAAAAACGCCGTGTTCAAACAGGGGCAAAATGCCTACGTGGGCCGCAAACTCAAAAAGCGCGTCTACCATCGCCTGTGGGTGGTTCGCCTGAACGCCGCCTGCCGACCCCTCGGAGTCAACTACAGCCGCCTCATTTACGGTTTAGAACTCGCCAACATCCGCATCAACCGCAAAATGCTCGCCGATTTGGCCGTCCAGCACCCCGAAACCTTCAAACAGATCGTCGAACAAGCAAAATCAGTCCTGCCCGCTCCCGGCCAAGCGCCGGATTTGGAGGCATTGAAAGCAAAATTCTAGGCTTGATTTCATCGTCACTACGCAGGTAATTTGCCAGACTCCTTTTTGGTATGTTAGTATTATTACGTCTTAACTTTTAATTTAAAA
>JAZDOH010000039.1:0-11911 GCA_043798815.1 Candidatus Peregrinibacteria bacterium
GCTCGTGTTATACCTGCCAAAACTTCACCAAAGCCTATTTACGGCATCTTTTTATGGCTAACGAATTACTCGGCTTGCGCCTACTCACGCTGCATAATGTGGCATTTTATTTGAATTTGATGAAGGAAATACGCGACGCTATTGAAAAAAATCGATTCCAAAATTTTAAAAACTCATTCACAACTCCATGAATCTTCCTCCTCAATCCAATCTCACCGATAAAAAATACCAGGAAATTCTCCAGCTGATTGGTCAGTTGGGGGTGAATTTAAAAGACATTGAAGAAAATTTTGTTCGCGGTTCTGGTCATGGAGGGCAAAAGCGGAACAAAACTTCCAATACGGTTCAATTGCGCCATGCTCCCACCGGAACGATGGTTCGGTATGGCAAGGAAAGAGGTCTCGGCCTGAACCGGCTTTTGGCATTGCGGGAGCTTCTCGATAAACTCAATCCCAATTCCAAAAGGCAAGCGGCCATTGAAAAAATACGCAAACAAAAAGCTCGGCGCGCACGGCGAGGATCGGAGATGTCACAGGTCTAACGTTTAGGAGTGATTGGCTTTGGAATTTCACCGCCAAGTATTTTGCTCAATTGATTGAGGTCAAAGTTTTTGAATTCCTGAAATTGGGATTGTATGTTTTTGAACGCGCTCATATCAAAATTTTTGAGATACTTGTATAAATACACGCTTCCGATGATGGGCAAGACCACAAAGATCATGAAAAGAAGGAAAGAAATGATTCCGCGAAAAATAGACCAATGGTAAGCACGCTTGGCATAGCGATAAATGTAATCGAGTTTCTCTTCAGAGGTTAAATTTGGTTTTGGCATTTTATGAATTTATGATTTGAACGTTTGCTTCTTTCACCTGTTTTTCCGGCATCACAGATGGTGCGCCGAGCATAAGGTCTTTGGCTTTTTGGTCTTTGGGGAAAGCGATCACTTCGCGGATGTTGGGTTCGCCGGCGAAAATCATCACGATTCGGTCAATGCCGGGGGCAATGCCGCCATGAGGAGGGGCGCCGTATTTAAAGGCTTCGAGCAGGTGTCCAAAACGTCGTTCGGCGTCTTCAGTAGAAATACCCAGCAGTTTAAAAATCCTGGCCTGCAAATCCGCTTCATGAATTCTCATGCTCCCGCCGCCGATTTCACTGCCGTTGAGCACAATGTCGTGCGCCACAGCGCGGGCTTTAAGCGGGTCGGAATCGAGGAGCGCCAGGTCTTCGTCCATCGGCCGGGTGAAAGGGTGATGTTTGGCTCCCAGGCCCCCGCTTTCCGCGTCACGCTCAAACATGGGAAACTCAGTAACCCAGCAGTAGGCGAAAACTTTGGGGTCGCGCATGTTAAATTTATCCGCGCAGGCCAGGCGCACTTGGCCGAGCGCGTTGCAGGCCGTTTCAAATTCATCTGCACCAAAAAACACAATGTCTCCGGTTTTGGCGCCGACGCGTTTCGTGATCTCATCCACCTCTTGCGGTTTAAGGAATTTGAGAAGAGGAGATTGAATACCTTCGGGTTTGTACTGAAAGTACGCCAATCCTTTGGCCCCATGGGTTTTGGCCAATTCCTCCAATTTGTCGATTTCACTGCGCGGCCACTCCACAGCTCCTTCCACGCGCAAAGCTTTCACCACGCCTCCGCTATTCACCACTCCCGCGAACACTTTAAAGTCGCTCTTGGCCACCAAATCCGAAATATCGGTTAATTCCATCCCAAATCGGATGTCCGGCTTGTCTGAACCATACCGCTCCATGGCTTCTTTGTAAGTGAGAACGGGGAAAGGAGTTTTAAAAATCTTTTTTTCCGTTGCAAATTTTTTGGTGAGCTGTTTTAACAGTTCCTCGGTCAGAGCCATAATATCTTTTTGTTCCACAAAGCTCATTTCCACATCGAGCTGAGTGAATTCGGGTTGGCGGTCGCCGCGCTGGTCCTCGTCGCGGAAACAACGGGCAATTTGGAAGTATTTATCGAGTCCTGCCACCATGCACAGTTGCTTGAGTTGTTGAGGACTTTGAGGCAATACAAAAAATTTCCCCGGGTAAAGTCGCGAAGGCACTAAATACTCTCGGCTCCCTTCCGGCGTGCCTTTGATGAGGATGGGTGTCTCGACTTCTAAAAACCCTTCATCGCTCATAAAATCACGAATTAATTTAACCATGCCGTGACGGAGCAACAGGTTTTTTTGCATCCGCTCACGCCTCAAATCCAGATACCGGTATTTCAGTCGGAGCTCTTCATTTGTAACAGTGTCTTGATCGATTTCAAAGGGGGGTGTTTTGGCTTCATTCAATACCATCACTTCTGTGATGTACACTTCAACTTCACCCGTTTTAAGATTTGGATTTGCCTGGCCTTTGGGGCGCAAACGAACTTCCCCCGTCACTTTGAGCACATATTCCGAACGCACTCCTTCCGCCACATGCCACGCCCCTTTGTTTAGCTCCGGATCGAAAGCAATTTGGGTTAGCCCATACCGATCTCTCAGATCGATAAAAATCAGCCCGCCATGATCGCGCCTTCTGTGCACCCATCCGCACAACGTCACGGTTTTGCCCTTTTGTTTCGCCGTCAATTCTCCGCAGGTATTGGTTCGAAGCATAAATAATATTTACCTGCTCATTGTAGGCAAAAGATAAGCGAGAGGCAACTTACTATTTCATTCGACGACAGGAATGCCCAATAAGGTTGTGAGCTGACTTGCCGTTAAGGGGCCTTTCCGCACAATGCGCACTTGGTTTTTTTCCGGCCAAATCACCGTGGAAGCCAATGAGTCTTTTGGTAAGGTGCCTTGAACGAGTACGTCGAGTTTTATCTTTGATTTTTTGAGGAATTCCAAAACTTCTTTGTGGGTATGACAGATCGGACGTCCGGAAGCGTTGGCGCTGGTGGTGACCAACGCCCCCTTAAACGCGTTGAGCAAGTCCTGGGTGAAAGGGGCATAAGGAATCCGGATTCCGATGAATTTGGTTTTTGGGAAATACCATTTGGGGATCTTTGGCCCTTTGGGCAACACAATCGTTATCGGCCCCGGAAGTAATTTGTCGCAAATCTCTCGGGTAAAAGCGTTTAATTTCGCATATCCCTCCAATTGGTCTTTAAAAGCCGCCGGCAGCATGATGCTCATGGGCTTTAGGCCGTCACGCCCTTTCATCGCCTGAATTTTTTTCACCGCATCCGGATTCGTAAAATCCGTCGCCAAACCAAAACAGGTGTCTGCAGGGTGGGCGATGACGCCCCCTTGTCTCAAAACTTCCACAGCTCGCTTGATGCTTTTGGAATCTGCTGAAAGGAGTTCCATGAAACCATTATACCTTTATGGACGCTGATAGTCGAAAAAATTTTCATTAAAAGCTCCATGTTTTACCCCTCTTACTTCAATGAGTTTCACTCCTTCTTTTCCTTCTGCTGAGCGAGTGGCTCGGTTGTCAGTTTTCTTTCCCCCTCCTCCTGGGATGAAAAAGATATTAAACTCCACGTCTGGATTATTTTTAATAGCTTCCGGATAGCACCAATCGATACGTCCGCCATAACTCGCGTCCAAAAAATCAATTCGATCCAATCTAAAGCCAGATCTTGCGATATTTACGAGCGGCGTACCGCCGGCGCTGTGACCTTTAGCTGTGCGGGATTCGACATTAATGCTGTATCCAAATTGTGATTGGATGGTGCTCAACACTTCCGAATCTAATTTAGCCATGTCATCTCCGCTCTGGTTTCCTTTTCGCATCCAGTCCGCGTCATAATTGAGTCCTGGGAGTTTTCCCCCGCGCCCCGCCCGATGCCCTGCACTTAAAGGATAAACAACGACGATGTTCCGGCCTTCAGGACCCATTCTTTCCGCGGTGGTCAACACTTGATTTAAGCGATTGCGCCCAGGGCTTGTATGATCGGGATCTTCCAGATTGTCGCCGACGACATTGCTTCCAACTCCATGAAAATGGTAAATCAATTCAACAGGTTTACTTAAATCAGTGCCTTTGGGGATGTAAATCGCCACTTCGCGGCCGCCATTTCCAGGAAGTTTTCCGGCCCACCGCCTGCCCCCTACTTTATCCAGCGCATCTGCGAGACCAGGCTGGACATTAGGTTCAATATTTATTTTATCTTCTTGGGAGCGGTCAACCCGTTCGCGCAAAGGTCTTAGCTGATCTGCCGCCTCTCTTGCAGCTGCCCGAACTCGTTCAGCAGTTTCAGTAGCTAATCGATCTTCAGCTTTTATCGCCTCGTCAGCTGCGTTAAAAGTATTATTCCCAAACATTCCATCTTGCCCTGTGGGATTATCAACTTGAGGGAAACCTAATTTCTTCTGCAAATCCAAAATTACCTGAGTTAACTTTCGATCGTTATTGAAATCAAAATCTTTAGCCAGTGGAACTTTTAGTTTCTGTAATTTTGCCTTAAACCCTTCAGCGTCAATTCCTTTTTCGGCGAGAGTGTTTCGAGAAAATTTGGCACGGACGTCGACCGGCTTTTCATGGCTATCCAATACACTTGCGACGTATTCTGGACGAGGAATTGGTTTTTCTGCTGGTGCTGCCATAGTTGAATATTCTTAATATTATACTATATTTTCCAATTTTTTACAATACTAGAAAGCCTTGAAAACAGGAGGGCAATCCTTTAAACTTTGGCGCGAAATGCAGAAATCAAAGGTTAAAAAAATCATATTGCTCGGCTCAGGAGCCCTTAAAATCGGCGAGGCGGGGGAATTTGATTACTCCGGTTCGCAGGCCATCAAGGCATTCAAAGAAGAGGGAATTAAAGTTATTTTGATCAATCCCAACATCGCCACCATACAAACGTCCGAAAAATTCGCGTACAAAGTGTATTTTCTGCCGGTCACACCTTATTTTGTGGAACAGGTGATCCAAAAAGAAAAACCAGATGCCATCGCGTTGAGTTTTGGGGGGCAAACGGCGTTGAATTGCGGCGTGGATCTTCATCAAAAAGGGGTTTTAAAGAAATATAAAGTCCAGGTGTTGGGCACTCCCGTTCGTTCGATTGAACTCACGGAAGATCGCAAGTTGTTCAATAAGGCTTTGGGTGTAATCGGCGTGCATGTTCCTCGCAGTGTGGCCTGCACGGATATTGCTTCAGCCCAAAAAGCCGCGAAGCAAATCGGTTTTCCCGTGATGCTCCGGGCGGCGTTTGCGTTGGGAGGGCTGGGTTCCGGAATGGCCAAAAACGAAAAAGAGCTTTTGGAGATGCTTCAAAAAATCTTCGCCACGTCCCCACAGGTGCTGGTGGAAGAATGTCTGAAGGGGTGGAAAGAAATCGAATACGAAGTGGTGCGTGATTCGGCCGATAACTGCATCACGGTGTGTAATATGGAAAACCTGGATCCACTTGGCATTCACACCGGGGAATCCATCGTGATCGCGCCGAGCCAAACCCTGAACAATCACGAATACCAAAAGCTTCGCAACATCGCCATCAAAGTCATTCGGAACTTCGGAATTGTGGGGGAATGCAACATTCAATACGCGCTTGATCCAAAATCCGACGAATATCGGGTGATTGAGGTGAACGCGCGTCTTTCCCGCTCCTCCGCACTGGCCAGCAAGGCCACGGGTTACCCGCTTGCTTACGTGGCGGCCAAACTGGGGCTCGGTTACTTACTGCCGGAACTAAAAAACGCGGTGACGCGACGCACCAGCGCCTGTTTTGAACCGGCGCTCGATTATGTGGCGCTCAAAATTCCGCGTTGGGATTTGAACAAATTCCGCAAGGCAGCGGAATTAATCGGTACGGAAATGAAGTCGGTCGGCGTAGTGATGGCGATGGGGCGTACGTTTGAGGAAGTGCTCCAAAAAGGTCTGCGCATGATCCAGATCGGCGCGTACGGGCTTACGGCTCACCCTTTCCGGTTTGAAGATTTGGAAGAAGAACTCAAAAACCCAACTCCGCGCCGCATTTTTGCGCTCGCCCAGGCGTTTGATCGTGGCTATACCATCAAACAAATTCAAATGATGACGGGCATCGATCCCTGGTTTTTATCCAAGATCAAACACATCCAAACACTCCAAAAACAATTGCGGAGTTTGCGAGAGCTGAAAGAAATCGCTCCGGAGCTCATGACTGAACTGAAGCGCAATGGTTTTTCCGACAAACAAATCGCGCTCGTCACCGAAACGGAAGAAATGAAAGTCCGTGAATACCGCAAAAAACAGGGGATTACGCCCGTGGCAAAACAAATCGATACCTTGGGCGCCGAATTTCCAGCCAAAACCAATTATCTTTACCTAACGTACAGCGGCAACAAAGACGATGTGGAATTTGGCCGCCGGAAGAAAAAGAAAACCATCGTACTCGGTTCCGGTCCTTACTGCATTGGTTCCTCCGTGGAATTTGATTGGTGCGCGGTTAATGCAGTTAAAACTCTCCGCAAAAAAGGTCATGAGGCCATCATGATTAATTATAATCCTGAAACCGTGAGTATCGATTACGATGAATGCGATAAATTGTATTTTGACGAACTCAGCCTGGAACGCGTACTCGACATTGTAGATAAAGAAAATCCAACGGGTGTCATCGTGTCCATGGGCGGGCAAATACCAAACAACCTAGCTCTAAAACTCGCAGCCAACGACGTGCCTGTGCTTGGAACAAGCGTACACAGCATCGACCGCGCGGAAGATCGGCATAAATTCTCCAAGCTCCTCGACACGTTGAAGGTAGATCAGCCGCTGTGGAAGGCGTTCAGTAAAATTGAAGAAGCTTATCGATTCGCAGATGAAGTCGGTTATCCAGTGCTGGTGCGCCCCAGTTATGTGCTTTCGGGTGCGGCAATGAGCGTGGCCCACAATCACGCGGAACTTGAAGCGTATTTGGGTAAGGCGGTAAAAGTTGGAACTGAAGCTCCCGTGGTGATTTCCAAATTCGAAGTCGGCGCGCGTGAAATTGAAATCGACGCGGTTGCCCACAAAGGCAAAATACTCATTTTCGCCATTTCCGAACACGTCGAGAACGCGGGAGTTCACTCCGGCGACGCCACGATAGTCCTGCCACCGCAAAAAACATATCTCGAAACCATTCGCCGCGTGCGCCAAATCGCCAAAGCCATCGCCGCGTCGCTCGAAATCACCGGCCCCTTCAACATTCAGTTTTTAGCGAAGAGCAATCAGGTCAAAGTCATCGAATGCAACCTGCGCGCCAGTCGCTCATTCCCCTTTGTCAGCAAGGTCACGGGTCACAATTTCATCGAATTGGCCACCCTCGCCATGCTGGGGCAGGCGGATCACAGCAAGCGCTACAACACGCTCGATTTCGATTACGTGGGCGTCAAATTTCCCCAATTCTCTTTCCCGCGACTCAAAGGCGCCGACCCGGTGCTCGGAGTCGAAATGGCTTCAACCGGTGAAGTGGCGTGCTTTGGAGACGATCTCGAAGAAGCTTTCTTGAAATCCTACCTGGCTGTTGGCAACAAAATCCCCAAAAAGAACATCCTTTTCTCCGTGGGGCGCATGGAAGACAAGCTCGACCTCCTCGACACCGCGCGCTTGATGGTACAGATGGGTTACGAGCTATTTTCAACTGAAAACACCGCCAAACTCCTTCGCGAACAAGGGATTGCAGCCACCGTGCTTCACAAAGTTTCCACCAACAAAAGTCCCAATATCGCGGAATATCTGATTCAGGGCAAACTCGACATGGCGATCGTTATCCCCCAGCACTACGCCAACGAGGAAATGACCGACGGTTACCACATCCGCCGCAAAGCCGTGGACATGCACATCCCGCTCGTCACCAATGTCCAGCTGTGCAAAACCCTCTTCCGCTCTCTCGAAAAATACAAACTCGGCGACCTCAAAATCAAGGATTGGAGTGAATACAAAAATTGAGACTTGACAGATAACATGGTTTGATGCTATATTCTTCTCAGTTAATCCAATTTTTATGTCAAACGTTCCCAGCCCTTCCCGCATACCACAGGATGTAACAGTCGCAGAACTTGTGGCTGCTTTGAAAGCAAAACCTCCTGTGGAATTGGCGTCTGTTAAGGGAGATTTACTTAAACTGACCCGTAGTGATGTCCAAGATACCATTTCCGGTGCGGGCGAAGCTGCCGATACAGCCCCTGAAGATCCTCGCCTTGCTGCTTATAAAGCTCAATATGACCGTTGGTCTGCCGCAGAAAAAACCCGGTGTCTCTGGGCGGAAGTGAAAGAACGCCTTTTGGGAAATGACAGCGAAGATTTAAAACGTGCTGAAGCCATGCCGGAAGGAGGAATTTTATTCGGCCTGGATAAGCAGGGCAACCTCCTGATCGCCAACGGCGGTCTTGGGCCGGTTCTGACCAACATGAATTACCAGGATACCCGCAAGGCTGTGCGCTTTACCGAACAAGGCGGCAAGCAAGCCCCAACAGGTTATGAAATGTTGAGTGAAGAAGCAGAAATCCGCGCTTTTGAGGCTTTTACAGGCCAGCCTGTTGTGCGGACTCCCGAAGGTTTTGAACCATCTCCTGAAGATAATGGGTACAGAGGAATCTGGCGTGAATCCGGAGACAATCCCGACTGGGCGCGGCACGCGTACGTGGACCCCGGGTCTGCTCGTGCCCGCCTGTACGTGTACTATCCTTCGCTCCGGCTTCCCGGGCGCGGTGTTCGGTGCCTGCTAAGGGTCTTGGAAAAATCTTGAACTTTGGATTTTGATCTTTCTTTGATTTTTTCCTTTGTTCTTTTCTTCGGGTCTCGTTACAATCGGATTTAGTGGTGAATAGTTACCCTCGTGCTTTTGGCGGGGGCTACCGCAACGATGCTCTTTCAGTCAAAAGCTTTTGAATTCAAAAAGAAAGCCAGAAAGATCATCTAAAAACCATAGACCCTTAGGATTGAGTGGGAGCTATTCCGCCTAGAGCGGGATGAAATAAACAAACCAATGCCCGCCCTCGCGGTTGCGACTGCGGGTGCGGATCAGACGGCTCCCATCAGAAATACGGCGCCCGACTGGGCGCGGAACGCGAACGTGAACCCCGGGAATGCTCGTGCCAACCTGAACGAGAACAATCCTTCGAACCGGAATCCCAGGCACGGTGTTCGGTGCCTGCCAAGGGCCTATTGGTTATGCGCGGATTTTAACCATCCGCCGAGCATTCTTCCGATTTCCTCAAGCTGGCTTTGTATCTGGAAAATTTTGGTTTCATTGGCCAATTTTAATTCAAGAAACAGCCGCAGTTTCAGTCGTATTATCTCTAGATTCGCGTTTGCTTTGATCAAATAAGGCTCCTTCATCGGCTTTGGGGCGCTTCCGGCCATGATCATTTGTTCCAGTAAATCCAACACCGTGTTCTCCGCGCTCAATCCCAGCGAGTACCTCCACCTTTTGGTCAGTGTATCGTTGAGCTGTACTATTATTTTATAAACTTCATACGTTCGGTTGATGATGGGTAATGACGCTTCCATAAATTTGAGTTTAGAAAACTTGTGGGAAACCTGGCTTAATTTTCGCAAAGGAAAGAAGCCAACACCGGAATTGTATGAATTGCAATATAATCTTGAGCGAAATCTCTTTAAGCTTCATAAAGAACTGAACAGCCGGATGTATCGTCATGGTCAGTACCGCACTTTCACGGTCTGCGATAACAAAAAGCGCGTCATTTCTGTCGCCCCGATCCGTGACCGTATTGTTCACCGGCTGATCTATGATTACCTCGTTCCGATTTATGATCGGACGTTTATCTTCGATGCATGGTCGTGTCGAAAGGGCAAAGGACTTTTGGCCTGCATTAAACGTGCTCAAAATTTTCTTTCCGCTCATCCACGAAGTTTTGTCTGGCGGGCAGACATCAGAAAGTTTTTTGACAGCGTGAATCATGACACGCTTCTTGCGATTCTCGTCCGCCGTGTTCATGATCCGAAAGCCATCTGGCTTATTCGCGAAATTATCAACAGTTTTTCGACAGCTCATCGCGGCGGGCAAGCGCAGAGAGAGAGAGAGAGTTTATAAGGAATCCATGCGGGATGCCCATTGGCAATCTGACCAGCCAGATTTTCGCGAATATTTACCTGAACGAGCTGGATCGTTTTGTGAAACATGAACTGAAAATCAAAAATTATTTGCGCTACGGGGATGATTTTATCCTGATTGAGCCTGACTTGCAAAAACTGAAAGAGATGCGAGCGCGAGTTATCCATTTTCTGGAAGTAACTTTGAAACTCGGGCTGAATCCTAAACATGATCGGATTCTAAAAACCAGAAACGGATTAAAGTTTCTGGGAGTTATGATTTATCCCAATGGCGTTTGCCTTACTAAAAGGAATCGGGGAAGGATGCGGCGCCGGCTTAGCCTTAAAAACGCCGCGAGTTATTTCGGGCTTTTAAAACGCCATGAAAATCCAAAAAAGCTTAGAGAGCTTTTTTGGCAACTGATCGATTAGTAAAAAATTCAGCTTGACTGAGTGATATCACTTTGATATCATCAAAGTGAATTAAGAGTATTTTCATTTTATGAAAAAGTTTACTGAAAAAATCTATCCTCACAGTTACAAGTTAATAATCACCGATCTTAGTGGCGGGCTTGAAAAAGCTTTTGAAATTTATGTGCCTGCATTTAAAGCCCGCTTAAAAGGAAATACGGTAGAGAGAGCCATAAAACGCTACATGATTTTTTTTTGATAATGAAGTCAGGCTTCGTAAAAGGAAAAAAATTCCTATGCCGCCTCCCGACTCAAGGCCTGATATTATTCGCCAAGTTCCTTTGCGGATTCCGACGAGCTTGTATCAAAGAATATGTGAATTGGCAAAAAAAGAAGGCAAATCATTTAATCGTTATGTAGTATCATTACTAGAGAATAGCCTATCGTAAAAGGTTGAAATTTAGCATTCCGAGGAATATGAAGAATCAGGAATTAGAAAAGCGTTGCTATATCTGTAGAACGGACATAATACCAGGGATCAATTATGGCGCGATTTTGAAAATTGCCGGAAAAATGTTTCATCAAATAGAATCTCTAACCAAGCGACGCCCTTATATTCGTTCTGCCTATTTTAAAAGAGAAAAAATCTTTTTTGATTATTTTTGGTCCCATCTCAATCAGAAAAATTTCAGAGACCGTCAGCGACGAATCAAATTTTTCGGATGCGCCATTGAATTGATTAAATATTCAAAGCTAAAGCCTATTTTTGAGATAAAAAATGAATTACAAAAAGAGAACCTTTATCGTTTTTTAGGCAAAATCCATGAACATTATTTTATTGTTCAAATTAAAGAAGATTTAAAAAGGAAGCAAAGATTTTTATTGTCCATATTTGAATACATGTAAAAATAACCCCCGGCCAAGTGGAGCATTAAACTCCGGTCGCAGGATTATTTTCTATAATTAGCTTACTCCTTGTTAACTATCTCTGTCAACAAAACATGACTATTCATAGAATTTCCTAAGCACCGCCTCCACAATATCCGCTCCCTCTTTAGCGGTGGCTTTATCCAGCACAAGCGGTGGGGAAATGAACAAATACACCGTGCCGTCGTCTTCATTCCAGCTTTCTAGGTATAGTCCGCGATCCAAACAGGCTTTCTGAATTACGGCGGCGTCCTGGTTTTTGAGCGACAAGCCGATGAGAAGACCTATTCCACGCACTTCTTTGATCCCTTTCAGGTTTTCCAAAGTTTTGAAGCGTTTGAGTAAATACGCTCCCACTTCTTCCGAATTTTTCCAGAGCTTTTTGTCTAACAGGCGTTTTACATTGGCCAGGGTGGCCGCCACGTTCAATGGGGTCCAGCCAAAGGTGGAATAATCGGGTATACCTTGGCACTTTTCATAAACTTCTTCGCTGACCAGTGTTGCCCCCAATGTCCCGTATCCTCCCGTGAGAGCCTTGCCAAGGCATAAGATGTCGGGTTTTAAGCCCCATAACTCCGAAGCAAATGGTTTTCCGCAACGCCCGAATCCCGTCGCCACTTCATCCA